>DATHFB010000037.1:0-22546 GCA_035318305.1 Steroidobacteraceae bacterium
CCGGTCAATCGTGAATAATTGGTCGCTGATTCTTACTCGCGGAAATTGCTCGCGCAGAGAGGAGAGATTTTCCCAATGGATGGTCGCGCGAAAGTTGTCCAGCAAACCGGCCTTGGCGAGGGCATATCCCCCCGTGCACAATCCGCCCAATGCTACTTTTTTGTCGGCCAGCCGGCGCAGCGCCGTCAGCAACGCCGGCGACACCGCTTCACGGACGTGGACTCCGCCGCAAACGAAGAGAATATCCACTGATCCTAAGCTGTCGAGCGCCACGGTCGGCGATAAGTTCAGTCCGCTGCTGGCCTCAGTGGGCAGGCCGTCCAAGCTGACCATGGACCATTTGTAGACGTCCCTGCCCATCAGGCGATTGGCCATGCGCAGGGGCTCCACGGCGTTGGCTACCGCGATCAAGGAATAGTTGGGCAGCGTCAAAAACGCGTACCTGCACTTGCGCAGCACAGCCGGAGATTCCAAGCGCTCCTCCCTATCTTTAGTCGACAGATCGCCGGCTGAATTATGCCACGAGGGGGTCGTTCAGTCGCATTTCCATAAGGGACTGTCGCAATTGGCGTGCTGCCGGCTTCCCTGCTGGTTACACTGCCGGACGTATTTGCGTTGGGAGATTCGTCACGTGAAGACACATAGCCGCGTCGTCGTGATCGGCGGCGGCGTGGTAGGCGTCAGCACGCTATACCATTTGGCGCTGAAGGGCTGGACGGACGCGGTGCTGCTCGAGCGCGCCGAACTCACTGCCGGCTCGACATGGCATGCGGCGGGCTTGTTGCCGCTGTTCAACATGAGCTATACCGTCGGACAACTGCACAAATACTCGGTGGATCTTTACAAACGCCTTCCGGCGGAGACAGGCCAGGAAGTCGGTTTCCACGTCACCGGCAATCTGCGGCTCGCCACTTGCGCCGAGCGCATGGATGAATATCAAAAGTACTGCGGCACGGCCAATACCATCGGTGTGCCCTTCCAGATCATCGGACCCAAAGAGGTCAAAGAGCTCTGGCCGCTGGCCGAACTGGGCGATGGCGCCGCAACCGCGAATATCGTGGGCGCCTTGTATCATCCTGATGACGGGCATATCGCGCCGGCGGACCTGACCATGGCGCTGCGCAAAGGCGCCCGGTCCCGCGGCGCCGAGATTCACGAGCAAACGGAAGTAACCGCGGTCAAGCGGACGCCCTCCGGCGAATGGCATCTGACGACAACTCGCGGCGACATCGTTGCCGAGCACGTGGTCTGCGCTACCGGCAACTATGCACGGCAGACCGGCCGCATGTTCGGCTTGAATGTGCCCTCGATTCCGGTTGAGCATCAGTACATCGTGTACGACGAGTCGGAGGAGCTGAAGGCGTACCGCAAGGCCGGTGGCCGTGAACTCGCGGTGCTGCGCGAATCGGACCAATCCTACTATTTACGCGAAGAGCGCCTGGGCTGGATTTTAGGTCCCTACGAAGCCGGCGCGCCGGCGCACTTCGCCGACGGAGTACCCGATTGGTTCGGCAAGAATTTGTTCGAAGGCGATCTGGACCGGCTGCTGCCTCATGTGGAGGCCGCGCAGCGGCGCGTCCCATCCTTGAGCAACTGCGGCATCAAGGACATCGTCAATGGCCCCATCGCCTACACCCCGGATGGCAGCCCATTGATTGGTCCGGCATGGGGTGCGCGCAACCTTTGGCTCAATGAGGGGCATAGTTTTGGCATCACCGCGGCCGGCGGCTCGGGTTGGCAACTCGCCGAATGGATCACCGAGGGCGAACCCGGCATCGACATGATGGCGGTGGACCCGCGCCGCTATGGCCCCTACACGGCTAAGCGTTATGTGGTGCAAAAGAACGAAGAGACTTATCGCAATGTCTTCGTCATTCACTACCCCGATGAGGAGCGGCCCGATGCCCGGCCGGCGAAAACCAGTCCGGTCTACGACAAGTTGAAGCGCATGGGCGCGGTGTTCGGTCAGCGCTACGGCTGGGAGCGCGCCAACTGGTTCGCACCCCCGGGTGTCGAGCCCAAAGATCGCTGGAGTTTCCGCCGCACCAATTATTTCCCGCATGTGGGCCGCGAGGCGCTGCGAATCCGGCAACAGGTGGGCGTCATCGATCTCACGCCTTTTACCAAGCACGACGTGACCGGTCCCGGCGCGGAAGCCTGGCTGGATTCGCTGGTGGCCAACAAGGTACCCACCAAGATCGGGCGCATGTCGCTGTGCCACGCGCTCACCCGCCGCGGCGGCATTCGCTCCGAATTCACCATCACCAAAATCGGCGATCAACATTTCTATGTCGTGAGCGCCGGCGCTGCGGAACGCTACGACAGCGATTATTTGCTGCAGACCTTGCCGGCCGACGGCAGCGTCGTGCTGCGCAATATCACCATGTCGCGCGGCTGCTTCGTGGTGGCGGGTCCCCGATCGCGCGAGGTACTGGCTAAGTTGGTGGATGGCCCGTTGGACAATACCTCCTTCCCCTGGCTCACCGCTCAGGTGTGCGAGGTGGGGCTGGCCACCGATGTGTACCTGCTGCGGGTCAATTTCGTGGGCGCTCTGGGTTGGGAACTGCACTTTCCGATCGAATATGCGCATCACTTGTTCGATGCCCTGTTCGCGGCCGGCGCCGAGTTCGATATCGGCATGGCCGGCATGCGCGCCATGGAATCGCTGCGCATCGAAAAGTCCTATCGCATGTGGGGCAGCGACCTGACGCCCGACTACTCGCCTTTCGAGGCGGGTCTGGACCGCTTCGTGCGCATGAACAAGGGGGCATTCACCGGCAAGAGCGCCTTGGAGGCGCAGTTGGCCAAGGGCGTGCCGCATCGATTCGTCACATTCGAAGTGCACGATGTCATCGATGCCGATCCGCTCGGCAACGAACCGCTGTTCGATACAGAAGGAAATATCATCGGCCGCGCGACCGCCGGCTACTACGGACACGCACTCCAGAAGAGCTTGGGTTTGGGCTATATCCGCCCCGAGCATGCGCAGGTGGGCAGCAAGATTCAGATCGAGATCCTGGGTGAACGGCGCTACGCGACGGTGCTGGTCGATTCGCCTTATGATCCGGAAAACAAGGATCTTCGCGCCTGAGCGCCCATCATGCGCAAGCAAAACTTCTCTGCGCTTTCGCTCCTTTGGCGCGGCCTGTCGGGCCATCGCAGCTGGCAGCAGCAGTGGCGCAAGCCTGAACCCAAGCAACAATACGACGCCATCATCGTCGGCGGCGGCGGGCACGGATTGGGGGCGGCCTACTACCTGGCGCAGGAGCACGGACTCAGAAACATCGCGGTGCTGGAAAAAGGCTGGATCGGCGGCGGCAACACCGGACGCAACACGACCGTCATCCGCTCCAATTATTTGTTCAACGAAAGCGCCGCCCTCTACGATCATTCACTGAAGCTTTGGGAAGACCTGTCCAAAGTATTGAACTACAACATGATGTTCTCCCAGCGCGGCGTCATGATGCTGGCGCACACGCTGCATGACATTCAGGTGATCAAACGCCATGTCCATGCCAACCGCTGCAACGGCGTGGACAATGAATGGCTCGAGCCGGAACAAGCCAAGGCTTTCTGCCCGCCGCTCAACATCGCCGGCGACATCCGCTATCCCGTGCTCGGGGCGGCGCTGCAGCGACGCGGCGGCACCGCGCGCCACGACGCCGTGGCGTGGGGCTATGCACGCGCCGCGGATGCCCTGGGTGTGGACATCATCGAAAACTGCGAAGTGACGGGTATCCGCCGCGCCGTCAACGGCGCCGTCGAGGGCGTCGAAACCTCACGGGGTTACATCCAAGCGCCCAAGGTCGGCGTATCCGCCGCGGGTCACAGCAGTGTCGTGATGCGCATGGCCGGCGTGCATCTGCCGTTGGAAAGCTTTCCATTGCAGGCGCTGGTGTCCGAACCCATCAAGCCGGTCTTTCCCTGCGTCGTGATGTCGAACACCATTCATGCCTACATCAGTCAATCCGACAAGGGCGAACTGGTGATCGGCGCCGGCACGGATGCCTATACTTCTTATACGCAGCGCGGCGGGCTGCACATCAACACGCACACGCTGGAAGCGATTTGCGAATTGTTTCCGCAATTTCGCCGCTTGCGTATGCTGCGCAACTGGGGCGGCATCGTCGATGTGACGCCGGACCGCTCTCCCATCGTCGCCAAGACCCCCGTGCCCGGGCTGTATGTCAATTGCGGCTGGGGCACCGGCGGATTCAAGGCGACACCGGGTTCGGCGCATCTGTTCGCGTGGACCATCGCGCGCGACGAGCCGCATCCCATCAATGCGCCCTTCACCATCGAGCGCTTTCGCGACGGCAATCTCATCGACGAGGCGGCGGCCGCCGCGGTCGCCCACTGACCCATGCTGCTCATCCCCTGCCCTTACTGCGGCGAGCGCCCGGAACTGGAATTTACCCACGGCGGCGAAGCGCACTTGATTCGCCCCAACCCTCCTGCTCAAGCCGATGACGAAACCTGGACGCGCTTTCTGTACATGCGCGAGAACTTGAAAGGCGTGTACGCCGAGCGCTGGCGCCATGCCCGAGGCTGCGGACAATTCTTCAACGCGCTGCGCGATACCACCACCGATCACTTCGTCGCCGTATACAAGCGCGGTGAACCCAAACCGCCATGAAGTTTCGAACTCATGATGGCGGGCGCATCGACCGCAGAGAGCTCCTGCCCTTCACCTTCGACGGCCGGAGCTATCAGGGCTATCGCGGCGATACGCTGGCCTCTGCGCTGCTCGCCAACGGTGTTCACCTCATCGGGCGTTCCTTCAAATATCATCGGCCGCGCGGTATTTTTTCGGCCGGCGCCGAAGAGCCGAATGCGCTCATCACCGTTGGCCGCGACAGCGCTCGCATCACGCCAAACTTGCGCGCAACACAAGTTGAGCTGTATCGCAATTTGAATGCCCATAGCCAGAATCGCTGGCCTTCCCTTGAGTTCGATGTGGGTCGTATCAACGATGTGCTGTCGCGGTTCTTCCCGGCGGGCTTCTACTACAAGACCTTCATGTGGCCGCGCGGCGCCTGGAAATTGGTGTACGAGCCATTGATCCGCCGTGCCGCGGGCTTAGGTAAGGCGCCTACGCTTCCCGATCCGGATCGCTACGCACAGCGCTATGCGCACTGTGATGTACTCGTCGTAGGTGCGGGGCCTGCCGGAATCGCCGCCGCGCTCACGGCGGCCAATGCCGGCGCGCGCGTCATTCTCTGCGACGAACAATGCGAGCCCGGCGGCAGTCTCTTGTCGGATCCGGCGGTCAGCATCGAGGGCAAGAATTCCGCGGAGTGGCTCGAGAGCGCCGTTGCGCGGCTGAGGGAGAACGCGCTGGTTACGCTGCTGCCGAGAACGACGGCCTTCGGGTACTTCCCGCACAATCTCATCGGCCTGAATGAGCGGCTCACCGATCATATGGACGTTGCGCCGGATCATTTGCCGCGGGAACGCCTCTGGCAGGTTCGCGCGCGCCATGTGCTGCTCGCCACCGGCGCGCTGGAACGGCCGCTGATTTTTCCGGGCAACGACAAACCCGGCGTGATGCTGGCCGGGGCGGCGCACACCTACTTGCATCGCTACGGCGTTCGCGTAGGTTCCAAGGCAGTCATCATCACCTGCGATGACGACGCCTATCAGACCGCGCTGGATCTTAAAGCCGCGGGCGTCGAGATTGCGGCCATTGCCGACGTCCGCAGCAGCATCGAGGGACCCCTGGCAGCGGCGGCGCGCGGCGCCGGAATTCCCATCAGCGCACAATCCACGGTGTTGAGCACCCGCGGCGACAGCCACGTCACCGGCGTGACATTGGGCGTCCAAAACGGTTCAGCCGCGGAGCACCGCCACCTTGATTGCGATGTCTTGCTCATGTCCGGCGGCTACACACCGAGCGTTCATTTATTCTCTCAGTCCCGCGGCAAGCTCGACTGGAGCGACGCGCTCAAGGCCTTTGTTCCCGGACGCTCGGCCGAGGCTGAACGATCGGCCGGAGCGTGTCGCGGTATCTACGGACTCGGGCAGGTCTTGGCGGACGGCGCGCATGCCGCGGCGCAGGCGCTTGAATTGGATCTGCCGCCCAACTCATTCGAAGTCGACGCCTTGGAGCGGCGGCACGATTCCTTCCTTGGCGCGCTGCCAGGCGGCTCATCGCGTCAGAAAAGCTTCGTCGATTGGCAACATGATGTCACCACGCGCGATCTCGCGCTCGCGACCCGCGAAGGCTTTCACTCGATCGAGCACGTCAAGCGCTACACGACCACGGGTATGGCGACCGATCAGGGCAAGACATCGAATCTGAACGCCATGGCCATCGTGGCCGAAACGCTGAACAGGCCCATCCCGCAGGTAGGACTGACCACCTTTCGGATGCCCTACACACCCGTCAGCTTCGGCAGTTTCGCCGGAGTTTCGCGCAAGGAGTTGTTCGATCCCATCCGCACCACGCCCATGCACGCCTGGGCGCAGGCACAAGGTGCGCCGTTCGAGAATGTCGGGCTGTGGAAGCGCGCGCACTACTTCCCGCGTGGCGGCGAGAACATGCACGCGGCGGTGGCGCGCGAGTGCCGCGCGGTGCGCGACAGCGTCGGCATGTTCGATGCTTCGACCTTGGGCAAAATAGAAGTGGTGGGTCCGGACGCGGCCGAGTTCATGAACCGCCTGTACATCAATAACTGGACCAATCTCGGCGTGGGACGCACGCGCTACGGAATCCTGCTGCGTGAAGATGGTTTTGTTTACGACGATGGCGTCGTGGCGCGGCTGGCGGCGGATCGCTTTCACGTGACCACCACCACGGGCGGTGCGCCGCGGGTGCTGGCGCTGATGGAGGACTATCGGCAGACCGAGTGGCCGCAGCTCAAGGTGTGGCTGACGTCAACCACGGAGCAATGGGCCGTCATTGCCGTCCAAGGGCCGAACGCGCGCAAGGTGATCGAACCGCTCATCGAAGGCATCGACATCACGGCCAAAGCTTTTCCCCACATGAGCGTGGCGCGCGGCAAAGTCCTAGGCCACCCCATGCTGTTGTTCCGCGTCAGCTTCACCGGCGAACTGGGCTTCGAAATCAACGTGCCGTCGGACCATGGACTCGAGGTTTGGGAGGCCGTGTACGCGGCGGGTGCCGCGTTCGGCATCACGCCGTACGGCACCGAAGCAATGCACGTGCTGCGCGCGGAGAAAGGCTACATCATCGTCGGACAAGAGACCGACGGTACCGCCACGCCGGACGATGCCGGATTGTCCTGGGCCATCGGCAAGAACAAGACCGACTTCGTCGGACTGCGCTCGCTGCAGCGGCCCGCGATGAAACGCGCGGACCGCAAGCAATTGGTGGGCCTCAAGCCCAAGGACGGACGCAGCGTGCTCGATGAAGGCGCGCAAGTGTGCGAGCGGCCGGCGCAGCGGCCGCCCATGCAGCTCATCGGCCACGTGACCTCTTCCTATGCCGCCTCTACGGTCGGATTTCCCGTTGCCTTGGCGATGATTGCCGGCGGGCGGGCGCGGGTGGGTGCGACCTTGTACGTGTCCCAGCCTACGGGCGACGTCGAAGTCGAAGTCAGTTCACCCGTGTTCTACGATCCCGAAGGAGTGCGCGTGAATGGCTGACGCCGCTTGGATGCGCGTGAAGCCGCCGGGCTCGCGGCTGATCCTGCAAGGCGACGCGGCGGCGCGCAGCGCGGCGGCCTCGGCATGGGGCGTGCCGTTCTCGGAGGAACCTTGCCGCGCGCAAACGCTCGGCGAGCGCGCCACATTGTGGCTGGGGCCGGACGAGCACCTCTTGTGGCAGGCGTCGCGCGAGGTCGCGCTGCCCATCGCCGATCTGGAGCAGGCCCTTGGAGCCCTCCCTCACTCCCTGGTGGATGTGTCCCATCGGCAGGTGGCCTTGGAAATTTTTGGTCCGCATGCTGCGACCATTCTCGCAGGAGCATGCCCGCTCGACTTGGATGCCCGCGAGTTCCCCGTTCACATGTGCACGCGCACGGTGCTCGCCAAGGCGGAGATCGTGCTCTGGCGTACCGCGCCGGATGCATTTCACGTCGAGGTGTGGCGCTCGTTCCAACCTTACGCGCAGGCCTTGCTCAGCGAAATCGGGCGCGAATTTTCAGGCGCGCCTTAAACGGCTGTTCAATGTCATTGAGGATGGTGCGACGATATTTTTGGTCGAGATAACCAGGATAAACTACTGTTATTTAACATTTTAAACTTGTCCAATGTTTTCGTTGCGTCCGATCTGAGCTTGAGACAAGATAGACCTAACGCGACATATCGCAATGGTTGATTACGCGTTCAACGCGGGATGACGATAGAGGGATTCGCGGCTCAAAAAAAACTTTAGCGGGGATGAACAATGAACTCGAAGCTCTCAATAGCGATCGCATCCATTTTGGGCGGCGTTTCTTTCGGTGCAATTGCAGCCGACCAAGCGGGCGGCAGTACCGAGGTCAATTCGGACGCGCTCCAGGAGATCACCGTCACCGCGACGCGTCGCTCGCAGAGCATGCAGGACGTGCCCATCGCGATGCAGGCCTTTACCGGCCAAGCCTTGCAGCAACTCAATATTTCGACATTCGACGACTACATCAAATACTTGCCGAACGTCACCTCTGCGAACAACGGCCCGGGACAAAATGAAATTTTCATGCGCGGCTTGAGTGCCGGCGCGCAGCCCAGCCAGGGCAGCGGTTCCACCGGCTTGTATCCCAATGTCGCCATCTATTTCGACAATCAGTCCGGCCAGCTGCCGAACCGCAATCTGGACATCTATGCCGCCGATATCGATCGCATCGAGGTGCTGGAGGGTCCCCAGGGCACGCTGTTCGGTTCCGGCGCCGAAGCCGGCGCCATTCGCTACATCACCAATGCGCCGAAGCTCAATGTCACCGAGGCAAACGTCAACGCCGGTTACGGCGTCACCGCGCACGGCGATCCGAACTCCAATGTGACCGCGGTGTTGAATCTGCCGCTGATCGCCGACACCATGGCGGTGCGCGCGGTGATCTACAACGACCGTCGCGGCGGGTACATCGATAATGTGCCGGCGACCTTCACCCGCAAGAACACCGACATCGGTATCCACTACGCAAACTATGCGGCTTCGGCCACGGGCGCGTGCCCGGACGGGTTGCCGAACGCTGGTTTTTGCGTGCCGCCGGGAAGCCCTTCCGTCAACAATGCCACCGTGGCGGCACGGGCCATCAACCCTGTGACGTATCAGGGAGTCCGCGCCGAGGCGCTGTACAAGTTCACCGATGACTGGGACTTTCTGGTCACGCAGTCGTACCAGAACATGAATTCGGAAGGTGTGTTCTATCAGCAGCCCAATGCCTCCGATGGCGCACCCTTGCAGCCCCTGCAGGTCACGGTGTTCAACCCTTCCTACAACAAGGACAAGTTCGAAAACACCGCATGGACCTTGAATGGAAAATTCGGCGACTTGAAAGCCGTCTACACCGGTGGGTATCTGGTGCGCAACGTCCAGCAGGAGGGCGACTACACCAACTACGCGCGCGGTTTTTATGCCGATTACTATCAGTGCTTTGGCGCAGGCTCAGGAGCTGCAGGCAACCCCAACGCGACCTGCTACACGCCGAGCGCCACGTGGCACTCGGTCGAGCGCAACACGCACCAGCAACATGAATTCCGCTTGAGCACACCCGACGACTGGCGTTTGCGCGCGATCGTCGGCGCGTACTGGGAGGACAACAAGCTGTTCGACCAAACGGGCTGGCAATACAAAAACGTTCCGTCGTGTACGACGAATGATCCGGCGGGTACTGGGGGCAACGCCGGCTGCTTTACGAACATCGGAACGGCCCCGGGCGCCACCGTCAAGAATCCCGGCATTCAGGGCCCAACGACCTCGTTTTATCAGGACACGCTGCGCGAAACCAAACAGACGGCGTTTTTCGCGTCGGTGGATTTCGACATCATCCCCAAGGTATTGACCGTTACCGCCGGCACGCGCCACTTCCGCTTCGCGAATTCCTCGGTGGGCAGCGTCACGGGCAGCTTCGGCTGCTTCGAACAGGGCGTACCGGCTGGCGGCTGTCTGGTTGATAATTTCAATCTCAACGCCCAGAACCTGCATGACACCGAGTCCGGCTTCAAGAGCAGGGGAAACATCACGTGGCACATCACGCCGGATGCCATGGTGTATTTCACCTATTCGCAGGGTTTCCGCCCCGGCGGCTTCAACCAGAACGGCGGTGCGCAACATGCGTTCGGCACGGATGGCGTGAACCAATACATATTGCCCAGCTCCTACACATCCGATCAATTGACGAACAAGGAGATCGGCTGGAAGACCGAATGGTTCGATCATCGCTTGCAGTGGAACGGTGCGTACTACCGCGAGAACTGGAACAACGTTCAAGTCGCCTTCTTCGACCCCGGCCTGGTCGGCAATATTTTCTACAATACCAACGGCCAGAATTTCCTGATCACGGGCTGGGAGACATCCTTGGTGGTGCGCGTGATCAGCGGCCTGACGCTGCAGGGCGCGGCATCCTGGAACCATAGCCGGCAAACGAATTCACCGGCGCTGATCGACAACAATCCGGCGAGCAACAACTTCGGCAAACCGATCACGCAGAACTGCGACGACACCGGCGCCAATTGCGCGGCCGTGACCAACCCGTTCGGTCCGATCGGCGCGCCGAGCGCGAATTCTCCGCCCGTCCAGTTCAGCCTGCGCGGCCGCTACGATTGGAGAATGGGAGATTACAAACCCTACGTTCAATTCGGCGCTTCCCACACCGGTCATTCATTCACCCAGGCCGGCTCGAATCCGTCGATTGACGTGGCCGGCATCACGACGGGGAGGTTGCGGTTCGAGAATCCCGCGTACACCACCTTCGACGCGTCGCTCGGTGTTGCGAAGGACGCCTGGACCGCGAATGCGTTCGCTGAAAATCTGAGCAACTCGCATGCCAGCACATTCACCAGCACCGATCAATTCATCGTCGCGGAAACACCGCTGCGGCCGCGGATCATCGGCGTGTCCTTCGGCTACAAGTTCTAATATGGCCGCTTCTGACGATCTTGCGATGCAAGACTAGCGCTGGGCCGTGCTCCAGTTCGAGGCCCGATAGAAAGGCGCGTCCTCGGCCGGCAATAGGCCGCGTCCGAGAATGTGATCGGCTGCTTTCTCTGCCAGCATGATGGTGGGCGCGTTCAAGTTGCCGGTCGTCACGGTGGGCATGATCGAGGAGTCCACCACGCGCAGCCGCTCCAGGCCGTGCACCCGGGTCTCAGGATCGACCACGGCCGTGACATCCTCCGCCGCGCCCATCTTGCAAGAACATGATGGATGGAAGGCGCTTTCGACCTTGTCGCGGATGAAGGCGTCGATCTGCGCATCGCTTTGCACGGCTTCGCCCGGTTGCAGCTCACGGCCCCGGTAGCGGTCAAAGGCGCGCTGCGCGAAGATCTCGCGCGTCAGGCGCACGCAGGCGCGCATCTCGACCCAGTCATCGGGATCGCTCATGTAGTTGAACAGAATGTGCGGCTTATCGAGGGGTTCGCGCGAGCGCAAGCGCACCCAGCCGCGGCTCTTGGAGCGCATGGGGCCCACGTGCGCCTGGAAGCCGTGCTCCTGCGCCAAGCTTGAACCGTCATAGGCCACCGCCATGGGCAGAAAATGATATTGAATGTCAGGATACGGGATGCCGGGGCGGCTGCGGATGAAGCCGCAGGTCTCGAAATGATTGGTGGCGCCCAGACCGTCTTTGCGCAGCAGCCAGCGGGCGCCGATGAGCGCGCGGCTCAAGGTATTGATCGACGAATACAGGGTAATCGGCTCCTTGCAGGCGACTTGGAAATAAAACTCCAGATGATCCTGCAGATTCTCGCCGACGCCCGCCAGATGCTGGACCACGGGAATGCCCTGCTCGCGAAGTTCTGCCTCGGGACCCACACCGGAGAGCTTCAGCAACTGCGGCGAGTTGATGGGACCGCCGCTCACGATCAACTCGCGGGTTACCCGCACGCGGCGCTGCGCGCCATCGTGTCGATACTCGAGCGCCACGGCGCGTTTGCCCTCGAATGCTATTCGCGTCGCCAGTGCATGCGTCATCACTTTCAAATTTGAGCGGTGCATGACGGGCCTCAAGTAGGCGTTCGCGGCGCTCCAGCGCCGACCATCGCCCACGGTCATGTCCATGCGTCCAAAGCCCTCTTGCTGAAAGCCATTCACGTCGCTGCTGCGCCGATAGCCGGCCTCGGCGGCCGCCTCCAGCCAGACGGCGTGCAGCGGATTGCTTAAGGTTCCGTAGCGGGTGCGCAACTGCCCGGCGGCACCACGGTAGCGATCGCCTCCCTCGTCGCGCCGCTCCGCGCGCTTGAAATACGGCAATACGTCGCCATAGCCCCAGCCGCGGGCGCCGAGTGCCTGCCAGTGTTCGAAGTCTTCGGGGTTGCCGCGGATGTAGACCAGGCCATTGATGGAAGAGGATCCGCCCAGGACCTTGCCGCGCGGCGTGTGCATGCGCCGGCCGTTCAAGTGCGGTTCAGGATCCGTGTGGTAGAACCAATTGTACTTGGGCATGTTCATCGGTATCGACAAGGCCGATGGCATTTGAATGAAAATCGATCGATCGGAGCCGCCGTGCTCCAGCAGCAGCACCTTGTTGCCCGGGTCGGCGCTCAAGCGATTGGCGAGCACGCAGCCGGCGGATCCTGCGCCGACGATCACGAAATCAAAGGCTTCCTCATTTGAGTCCATCAGTACGGCGCGTCGACGTTGCCCAACGCCACGTAGACGCTCTTCAGCTGCGTGTAGTGCTCCAGCGCCGCGCGGCCATTTTCACGGCCCAAACCTGAGAGTTTCACGCCCCCAAAGGGCAGTTCGACGGGCGTGACATTGTAGTGGTTGATCCAGCAGGTTCCCGCTTGCAGGCGGGCGATGACGCGGTGGCCGCGAGTCAAATCGTTGGTGAAAACACCGGCGGCCAACCCGAACTCCGTGGCATTGGCGCGCGCGATGACCTGCTCTTCGTCCTCGAACTCGAGCACCGCCATGACAGGTCCAAAAATCTCCTCGCGCACGATCGCCATGTCATCGCGGCAATTGTCGAATACCGTAGGCGCGACGAAGAAGCCCTTGGCGAGTTCGCCCCGGGTCACGCGCATGCCGCCCGTGAGAATCTGGGCGCCCTCGGCGCGCCCACGCGCGATGTAGCTCAAGACCTTATGCATGTGTGCTTCCGATATCAGGGCGCCGACCTGTGTTTCCGGATTCATCGGATCGCCGATGCGCATGGCGTTCACGCGTCTCAAGAGCTGCTCGAGAAAGGCCGCCTTGATAGAGCGATGCACGAAGACCCGCGTGGCGTTGGAACAAACCTGGCCGGACGAATAAAAATTTGCCAGCAGCGCGCCGGAAACGGCGTTATCGATATTTGCGTCATTGAATATGATCAGCGGCGACTTGCCGCCCAATTCCAGCGTCACGTTCTTCAGCGTGCGAGCGGCATCGCTCATCACGGCCTTGCCGGTTCCCACTTCGCCCGTCAGGGAGACCTTGCGAATGTCGCGGTGAGCCGTCAGCAACCTGCCTGTCTCTGCGAAGCCTTGCACGACTTGAAAGATGCCGGGCGGCGCGCCCGCCTCTGCCAGGATTTCCTGCAGCTTGACCGCAGTGAACGGCGTCAATTCGGCGGGTTTGAATATCATCGCATTGCCGCAGGCGAGCGCGGGTGCCGCCTTCCAGCAGGCGATTTGCAGCGGATAATTCCAAGCGCCGATGCCGGCGACGACGCCCAAAGGCTCGCGCCGCGTATAGCCGAAAGCCTGCGGCCCCAGGTCGATGTGCTCGCCGCTCAAGCTCTGCGCGATTCCCGCGAAATACTCGAAGCAATCCGCTCCGGAGGCAACATCCACGACACGGGTCTCTTGGATCGGCTTTCCCGTGTCCTTGGTTTCAAGTTCTGCCAATTCCTCATTGCGCGATCGCAACAGGTCCGCGGTTCGACGCAGTATTCGGCCCCGCTCAGCACCGGTCATGGCGGCCCAGATTGTTTGCGCGTGCACGGCGGCGGCCACGGCCGCGTTGACCTGCGCCGCGCCCGATACCGTGAACTGGCCCAAGATCTCGCCCGTTGCGGGATTGATTGAAGCAAATCGCTGGCCGGGCGCAGGGCTCGACGGAGGCGGGTCAACAGCCGCCATCACGGCGCGCCCGGATTGAAAGAGCCGTCCATCGACGAATGCCGTCAACATGGCCCTCGCGCTCTCGCTATCGGCTTCACGCCACCCCGACAGGGCGGCCCGGAGCCACACGCCGTCAATCATCGCGGCAATCATCGCGGCGAGGCTGTGCGCTTCATCCGGCGCCACGAGCTTGAGCAAGGAGTTTCGCAGCGTCGACAGGGTACGCCGCTGATACACCGATTGAATGCGCTTCAAGCGCTCGACGTGCAACACTTGACCCCAAAACGCCAACCAAGCGCTGCCGGTGCGTTGATCGAATTCTTCCGGCGCGAGATTCGCATCGATGACCGCCTGGATCCTGCCTCGCGGTGTCGCTACCAGCCGCAGGCGCGCACGCACCTGGCTGCCGACACGACGCGCCAGCGATCGGAACGCCGCATCGAGCAACCCATCCTTGTCGTCGAAGTAATGCGCGACCAGGCCCGGCGATACACCGGCGCGGGCCGCAATTTGCGAGAGCGTGGTGCCCACAAAGCCTACTTCCGCTAGGCTATCGATCGTGACTTCCACCAACTCACGGCGCCGCATCTCTTCGATTGGCTCAGAATAGGTGTCTTCAGACACCATTGATTGATTGTTCAATTTTGCAGCCTTACAACCGACGAGGAGCTTTGTGGACGTGCTATGACAGATGTGCCTAAGATAGCGCTCAGATAATTTATACTTTAAATTCAGGTATTAGGGATACATTGGTGAACTGTAGCCGAACCCTGTTAAACGATCATTCAAAGTCGCAACCGCGACTTCAATCATGCCGCCGGCTGGGGCGTACGGTCAACCCCCTCCGATCTCTGCGTTGGATGAGCGGGATCATCGCCCTCTTCGCGGGCGTCGCGGGCGTCGCCGGCGCACTGCCGGCGCCCGCGAGTGACCCGCCGAGCTGCCAATCTGTCCGCTTCGCCGACGTGGGCTGGACCGATGTCACGGCGACCACCGCCCTGGCGAGCCAGGTGCTGCGCTCGATAGGCTATTCCCCCTCGATCACGGTGCTCTCGGTGCCTGTCACCTTCGCCTCCCTTCAGAATAAGGATATCGACGTTTTTCTCGGCAATTGGATGCCCACCCAAAAAGCCGACATCGGCCGATACCTCGACGATGGATCAGTGACCGTGCTGGGCGCGAATCTGGTCGGCGCAAAATATACCCTCGCAGTCCCCGCCTATACCTTCGCGGCAGGCCTGCACGAATTCAAGGATATTCAGCGCTTCGCGCCGGCGCTCAACAATTCGATCTACGGGATCGAGCCCGGCAATGATGGCAATCGGCTCGTGCTGAAAATGCTCCAGGAGAATTTGTTCAATCTCGGCAGCTTCAAATTGATCGAATCCAGTGAGCAAGGAATGCTGGCGCAGGTCGAACGGGCCGTCCGCAGCCGGCAGCCTGTCGTGTTTCTAGCCTGGGAGCCGCATCCGATGAACATGCGGTTTGATTTGAAGTACCTGTCGGGCGGCGACGAGGTGTTCGGGCCCAATTATGGCGGCGCCACGATTTACACCGTGACGCGCCAAGGCTACGCGGACGCCTGCCCAAACGTCGGCCGGCTGCTCAACAATCTGAAGTTCACCCTGCGGGGCGAGAGCGAAATGATGGCGGCAATCCTGGATCGACATGAGCCGCCCGATGCCGCAGCTGCCGGGTGGTTGAGAGCAAATCCCGGCGTGTTGGGTACGTGGCTTGATGGTGTACTGACTTTTGACGGCCGCCCCGCCTTGACTGCGCTGTCTCACTCCGCGGTGTTGCCGCGCACCTCCGGCTTCGAGCAGTGGGTCACCGGACACAAGATCCCGGTGGGCGATGCCATGGCGATAGCCATCGACTACGTCAAAGCGCATGGCACGTATTTGTTCGAGGGCATCTCGATTGGCATTCGAGGGATGGTCGACGCCGTGAACGCCGCGCTGCGCGCACTGCCCGCACCGGCATTGATCGCAGCCGCGGCCGTACTCGCGTGGGGACTGCGCCGCTCGTTGCCGCTCGCCGCCTTTGTGGCCGCGGCGCTGTTGTTCATTTTGAATCAGGGCTATTGGGCGGCCACGCTGGAGACTCTTGCACTGGTCATGGTTGCGACCGTGGCCTCCGCCGCGATCGGCATTCCTTTGGGGATTGCAGCGGCGCATCGACCCCGGCTCTTCGCTGCGCTTCGTCCCGTCCTTGATCTGATGCAGACATTGCCGACATTCGTCTATCTCATCCCGACACTGGTCTTGTTCGGCTTAGGGGTGGTCCCCGGATTGATCTCGACGGTCATTTTTGCCTTACCGGCACCCATTCGCCTCACGCACCTAGGGATATCGTCGGTTCCGCGGCCTCTCATTGAAGCGGGCGAGGCATTCGGAGCAACTCCCATGCAATTGCTGTGGAAGGTTGAATTGCCCAGCGCGGCCTCGACCATCATCGCAGGAATCACACAGTGCATCATGCTGAGCTTGTCGATGGTGGTGATTGCGGCCCTGGTCGGCGCCGGCGGTCTCGGCGTTCCGGTGGTGCGGGCCTTGAACTCCGTACAGGTCGGCACGGGTTTTGAGGCGGGTTTTACCATTGTGCTGCTCGCGATCATCCTGGATCGCATCAGCAGGCCAAAGGAACGGGACCAATCGCGATGAATGCAGCCGATTCTGCCCTGGACTTCCAAGCGGTGGACATTCTGTTCTGCAAGCCCGGCAACCGTGGCCGCAGGACCTTGCGCGATGCGTTGAGCGCCTTGGATGCCGGAGGAACCCGCGCGGAAATCCAGGATAAGTTTGGCGCGATCGTGGGCGTGGCCGGAGCCAACCTCAACGTGGCTCGCGGGGAAATTTCGGTGCTCATGGGACTGTCCGGGTCGGGAAAGTCCACGTTGTTGCGCGCCGCAAATGGATTGAATACGGTGACCCGCGGATCGGTTCTCGTGCGCGACGGCGAGTTCTGCATCGACGTCGCACACTGCGATCGCCGGCAGTTGCGCCGCCTGCGGCGCGAAAAGGTTGCCATGGTGTTTCAGCAGTTCGGTCTGCTGCCCTGGCGCACGGTGCGCGAGAACGTTGGGTTTGGACTGGAGCTGCGCGGTGACGGCAAGCCGGCGCGAAAAGCCATCGTCGATGAGAAACTCGAACTCGTCGGACTGACGCAATGGGCGGAACGCCATGTCGGGGAGTTGTCCGGAGGCATGCAGCAGCGCGTCGGTTTGGCGCGGGCATTTGCCACGGATGCCGATTTATTGCTGATGGATGAACCTTTCTCGGCCTTGGACCCGCTGATCCGCGCCAAATTGCAGGATGAATTGCTCGAACTGCAGGCGCGTGTGAAGAAAACCATACTGTTCGTCAGCCATGATCTGGATGAGGCCTTGAGGCTTGGTGACCGCATCTCGATCATGCAAAACGGACGCATCATCCAGACCGGCACGGCAGAGGAGATCGTGCTCACGCCGGCCGACGACTATGTCGCCGAATTCGTGCTTCACATGAATCCTCTCACCGTGCTGACAGGCAGCATGGTGATGCAGCGGCGCGCTCATCTGGCCGGGGACGGCACGGAAGTGTGGCTGGACCCCGGCCGGCGTTACCAATTGTCATTGAATTCAACCGGCCAGGCTTTGAGTCTGACGCTGGACGGCATCGCCCACACGCTGCGTTACATTCGAGACGAGGTAGACATCGCGCTCAAGGAGCCTGGGCTGGCGGTTGCGCCCGCCTCGCTGTCGCTGCAAGCCATCATTCAGTTGCGCCAGAACTCAGGTCACCCGGTATTGGTCGCCGAGGAAGGCAAAATTCTCGGCGTATGCGGCGAGCACGAAATCATCCGCGCGCTAGCCGGCGGACGGCGGATATGACTTGCGCAAGACAGGCCCGATCAAACCCCGCGGTATCGAAGTAGCGCATCTCCCAGCGCGTCCTTGAGCGGCACCAGCCATCGTTCGTAGTGCCGCCACTGATCGAGTCCCTCGCGATAAATCGGCTGGCGCACCTGCTCCGAGCTGGCCGTGCGCACGCTGCGTGCGGTTTTGTGGAATTCGACGCACGCAGGCTCGAACTCGAGTCCGCAGAAATCCAGGATCCGCCGAACGTTGCCTTCAAGATCATCAACCACGTCCTCGTGCAACACCCTCAAGACCCGTCCGGGCAGCACTTCATCCCAATGGCTCATCAGGTCAATATAGGTCCGGTAGTAGCGTGCGATGTCTTCGATGCTGTAGGTGAATTCCTGGCCGTTGGCGAACAGCTGCTTCAAGTTGCTGAAGCAGCAGGCCATCGGTTCACGCCGGGCGTCGATGATTTTCGCGTTCGGCAGCATCAGGTGAATCAAGCCGATATGCCTGAAATTATTCGGCATCTTGTCGATGAAGTAAGGTTTGTGCGTGCGGTAAACGCGCGTGTCGGACAGGTACTTCTCGCCCAAGAGCCGAAAATCCCCGGCTTTCAACCCGGCGAGCGCGCCCGGATAGCGGGGATTGTCAAGATCGGGATTGCGGCCCTGTAGATCAAGAACGATGCGCGGAATATCGCCGAGTTCCTGTGTGCCTTCGACCCTCGAGTGCGAGGCGAGAATCTGTTCCAACAGCGTCGACCCCGCGCGCGGCAATCCCACGATGAAAATCGGATCGCGGCTGTCGGCGCCAAACCTTGCGCGGCGCGCGAAGAACTCGGCGGTGCAAATTTCCCGCTGTCTGGCCGTATTGGTCTCCAGAATCTCGGGCCGATAGCGGCTCTCGGATTTTTTTAAGGAATTGCCCCGCTCGTAGTAGCGAAACGACTGCGCATAGTCCTCCCTGTCCTCGAAAGCCTTGCCGAGCGCGAAGCACAAATGATATCGATCCGCCAACGCAACGCCGGGCACGGCCTCGTCCGCTTGCATGCGGGTTATTTCATCCTCGGTGAATCGATAGGTCTTGAGGTTGGCAAGACTCCAGTAAGCGTCGCCGAACTGAGGACGCGCCCGCGCGGCAACGCGGTAGGCATCGATGGCTGCCTCCGTGTCACCCAAGGTTTTCAAGGCATGCGCAACGGATAGATGCAAGTCGGCGGACCCGAGGGCGCCGGGAGCGTCGGCAAGAAGTTCGCGGTACAGTACGATCGCTCCCTTGTGTTCCCCGAGGCCGACGCATGCTGTGGCGTACAGCGTCCGATACTGCCGGTTTGCGGGCTCGAGCATCAGAAGTTTCTCCAGCTCGCGGCGCGCCTGCAGGTACTTATGCCGTTCAAGCAGCACCAGTGCGTACTCGTGGCGCGCGGCCTGGTAATCAGGAGCCTGTGCCAAGACAGACTCAAACAGCAGTTCAGCATCGTCGAGGACATCGCGTTTCAAGGCGATTCTGCCCAATAGGCGCATGGCCTCGACGTGATCGCCGTGCTTCATCAGAAACGGGCGGATAATGAGCTCTGCGGCGGCCAGATCACCGTCTGAAAAGACGCTGGTAGCCTGCAGCACTTCGGGCGGCAGCCGCTTGAGCGTCGCGACATGCGCCGCGGCCATGCCGGCATTCTCCATATGGCCCGTCATGCGATACAGGCCCTCGAGCATGCTCCAGCTCGCCGGCAGCGCCGGGTTGATATTCACGCCCCTCAAGAATGCGTCGATGGCCTGCGGCGCATCCTTGAGCACGACGTGGCAATGACCGCGCTCCTGATACAGCCGGCTGAAGGCAGGATAGTGCTGCTCGAGACGCGCGAGCATCGCCAGCGCATCCGGAATTCTGTTCAGGTAGCGCAGGCTCAAGGCCATCAAGTACAGGACGTCGCGATTTTCGGGCACCTTGAGAGCCAGGGCCTCGCCCGCTTCCAGCGCCTGCGCATAACGGCGGCTCTCGAGCAGTTCGCGTACGCGGCGAACCTCGAGTTCCACCGGCGAGGGGCCGAGATCTGGAGCCGTCGCGTTCATAAGGGCTAATAGCAAAGGGCGGGCATCATTGCCCGCCCTCTATTCTACCGCAGCCTTGAAACTAGAACTTGTAGCCCAGCGTCACGCCGATCACGCGCGGCCGGATCGGCACTTCCGACTTGATGAACTGCGCCGACGAAGTGAATACGCTGGCGTTGGTATTCGACAAGTTGCTGGCGAAAATCTCCGCCGTCCAGGCGTCCTTCGCCACACCTGCCGAGGCATCATAGGTTGTGTAGCCCGGCTGGCGATAACGCAGCAGTGTCGTCGTCGGAATCGTCTGGGTGTTGCCGTCAATCGCCGTGTCGGTCTGGTTGTACATGGCTCCCATGTGGTTCGCGCCGACCATCACGAATGGCTTGTAGTCGTTGACCGCGAAATCGTAACGCGCGCGCAAATTGAACTGATTGGACGGCGAGAATGCCGGCGCCCCACCTTCCGCTCCGAATGGGTTGCTGAACGGCTGCAGCCCGCGTCCGGATTGGACCACCTGAGTGATGCATTGCTGGTAGAAGGTCGTGCCGGGGATGTTGCCGATCAAGCAAGGAGAATTGGTCTGCTTGGTGCGGTTCCAGGAACTCGATCCCTGCACAGTCAGCCCGTCCGTGATTCGCGCCACCAACTGCAGTTCCAGGCCATTGACCGTGTAATTCGGTCCATTGGTGCCGAAGGTGGTGTTGCCCAATTCGGTCGGATTGAAGAACAGGACCTGCACGTTATCCCAGTTCATGTGATACACGGAAGCGTTAACCAAAATGCGGTGGTCGAAGAATTCCGACTTCAAGCCGATCTCGTTGTTGGTCAAGGAATCCGGCGCGTAGCCTGACGGCTTTTCGAAATTTGCCTTGCCATCGGGCCCGACGGCCACGCCGCTCACCGTGCGGTTGAACGCACCGGGCCTGAATCCCTGCGAGAACGTGTAGTACACCATGGTGTCCGGGTTGATGTGCCAGGTCAGGTTGCCGCGGCTGCGAAAGCCGGTGTACACCTTGTTGAGATTGGCGGCATTGATGTTGTGGGTATCGGTCGTGCAGCCCAGCGGCGTGTTGGGAATATTCACGCAGCTGCCGTTGGTCCCGTATTGGGAACCGGTTTCGAACTCACTGTAGCGATACCAGCGGGTGCCGCCGGTGATCGTCAGTACTTTCGGAATGATGTCGTAATCGACTGAGCCGAAAACCGCGGTCTGTTTGTAGCCGCGCTGCAAATCCTCACCGAAGGCGGTGGCGTCGCCACGGGCCGAAGGGTCGCTCGCCGTCGAGCCGGGTGCCGGACCGATGTTGGCCACGCAGGGCGCGCCGCCCGGCGCGAGCGCCGCGGCAAGATTGGCCGGAGTACAAGACGGAATCGTCTTGTAGTTGAAGTTCATGTCGTCCCGGATCTCGAAATCTTCCCAAAAAGCACCGAGGATGCCGCGCGTGCGCCAGTCATCCGGCGTGCTCATCCGCACCTCGTGACTCTGATGGGTGCTTGCGACCACATCGCGCCAGGAACTGACCGGCGAATAGCAGGTCGGCGTGGTTCCGGCTCCCAGGCTCGTACCGCCCGAGCAGGCATAATAGAAGCCGCCGGCCGCGCGCGAGTAGTTCGAATAGTCCGCCTGCTGATCGATGTGGCGGTCCAAGTAACCGCCGGTGTACACGAGGTTCAGCGGACCGACTTTGCCGTTGAGCGTCCAAGCCGTGTTCTCGAACTTGTCTTTATCCCAGGCCGGCGAGAACGCCGTGACCTGATCGTTTTGCAGCGGCTGGAAGTCCGAGCCCAGCGGGTACTGAACCCAGGTTCCATCAGCTTCCATATTTTGATAGCTCTGCGCAATCAGGATGTTCCAATCGGGGTTGATCTCGTACAACGCCGAGGCCCGAATGCCGTTGTACGTGATTGGATTCTGATTGTTGGCCGCAAGCGCCAGGTTGTTGCCCACGGGACTGTTCGCTGGAACGCAATGCCCCGCGCCCGGCGGGAGTCCGTTGGGACACAGGCCGCCCACAGGCGCGATGCCGGTGTAGAAGGCACCCAAATCGCTGTTCTGGCGCGTGAAACTGCTCGGCACATTGTCGATGTAGCCGCCGCGCCGGTCGTTATAGACAACCGCGCGCACCGCGAGCGCGTCCTGGATCAGAGGAATGTTGATGGTCGCGTTCACGCTGGTATTGGGATCGCCCCCGGCCGTAATGCCATAGCTCGCATTGGCATTTCCCTCGGTCACACTCAGCTTCGGCTTATTGGTGATGTAACGCACTGCGCCGGCTTCCGCGCCGCCGCCGAACAGTGTCCCCTGCGGGCCTTCGAGAACTTCGATGCGCTCCATATCGACCATGTAGACATCGACGTTCCGGGACGGAAACGTCATCGACTGGTCATCGAGATAGGTTGCAACGTTTGGAAACGGCGCAATTGAAGCGCTTGATTGGCCGCCGGCAAATCCGGCGCTCAAACCGCGCATGAAGATATTGCCCGTGCCGGGGCCATTGTTCGC
>DATHFB010000038.1:0-3104 GCA_035318305.1 Steroidobacteraceae bacterium
ACGCCTGTGCCAAGGAAGAGGTCGAGCGCTTCACTTTCCGCAGCCCCGGGCAGGCGAACAGCTACTTTTACGGCTATACGCGGCTGCTGTCTTTGCGCCAGGAGACCGAGACTGCTTTGGGCAAGAAATTCGACCAGAAGAAGTTTCACGACTTCATATTGGCCCAGGGCCTGCTGCCGCCGGACCTGATGCGCAGCGCCGTGCTCGAGGATTTCATACCGTCGCAACGCTAGCCAAATCGGCTGGGAAACGCGGCCTCAACCGAAGCGGCCCGTAATATAGTCTTCGGTGAGCTTCTGTTGGGGGTTGGTGAATACCCGGTCCGTGGGGCCGACCTCGACCAGATCGCCCAGGTGAAAATAGGCCGTGCGCTGCGACACGCGCGCGGCCTGCTGCATGTTGTGCGTCACGATGACGATCGCGTAGTTCTCGCGCAGCTCATCGATCAGATCTTCGATTTTGGCGCTGGCGATCGGATCCAACGCCGAAGTCGGCTCATCCATGAGAATGACTTCCGGATTGACGGCGATGGTGCGCGCGATGCACAGACGCTGCTGCTGGCCGCCCGATAGGCTGGTACCCGGAGTCGACAACCGGTCCTTCACCTCTTCCCACAGCCCGGCGCGCGCCAAACTGCTCTGAACCAATTCATCCATGTCGGCGCGGCTTCTCGTCAAACCGTGGATACGCGGGCCATAGGCGACATTGGCGTAAATCGAATGCGGAAAAGGCGTGGGCTTCTGAAATACAATGCCCACTCGCGCGCGCAACTGCGCCACGTCCTGCTTTTTATCGTAGATGTTTTGTCCGTCCAGCGTGATCGTGCCATCGACGCGCGCGCTGGCGATGGTGTCGTTCATGCGATTGAGACAGCGCAGGAACGTGGACTTTCCGCAACCCGACGGCCCGATCAGGGCCAGCACTTGATTGCGCCCGATATCCAGGTTGACGTTCTTAACGGCGCACTTGTCGCCGTAAGTGACGCAGACGTTGCGCGAGGTCATGACGGGGTCGAACAATTTATCGCGTACTTCCGCGGGATTCATCGCCGCCGATCCTGCAAGGCTCTTGCCGACGTTGCTGTCGTTCATACCGGTTAACCGAAGCGCCCGGTAATGTAGTCGTCGGTCTTGCGATTCTTCGGCGAGGTGAATATCTCGCTCGACGGGCCGATTTCGACCAGTTCGCCCATGAACATGAATCCGGTGACGTTGGACACCCGCGCGGCCTGCTGCAAATTGTGCGTGACCACCACGATGCAGTACTTCTCGCGCAGCGCCTGCAAGGTCTCCTCGACGCGCAGAGTCGAAATCGGATCGAGCGCAGCCGTGGGTTCATCGAGAAGTAGAACCTCGGGTTGCACCGCGATGGCGCGCGCGATGCACAGCCGCTGCTGCTGCCCTCCCGAAAGGCTTCGGCCATCCGCATTCAGCTTGTCCTTGACCTCATCCCAAATGGCGGCATCGCGCAAGGCAGATTCGACGCGCGCTTTGAGGTCGGCGCCGCGAACTCCTCCGGCCAGACGCAAGCCAAAGGCCACGTTCTCGAACACCGACATGGGGAATGGCGTGGGCTTCTGAAACACCATGCCGACCCGATAACGAAGCTCGGCGACATCAACCGACGGTTTCAGGATATCGCTTCCGCCGATCAGCACTTCGCCTTCTGCCCGCTGCTTGGGGTACAGCGCATACATCCTGTTCATCACCCGCAGCAGTGTCGATTTTCCGCAGCCTGAGGGACCGATGAAGGCGGATATCGAGCGGTCCGCCAGCGCCATGTTGATGTTGTGCAGAGATTGCACTGCGCCGTAGTAGAAATTCAGCGAGCGAACCTCGATTTTCGGCGGCCCTAAATCCGGCGCGGGCGTCGCCGCCACCGCCGTGGGCAAACGCATTTTTAGATGCTTCGGCGGCTTGGTCGAGGGGATCAACGACCCGATCCTCGTTCGGCCTGCAGCAATGCCAGCAATACGCGGGCGGAAATGCTCAGCAGCAGGATGGTCACCGTGATGATCAATGCGCCTGCCCACGCCAGGTCTTGCCAGTCCTTGTAGGGGCTCAACGCAAACTGAAAAATCACCACCGGCAAGTTCGCCATTGGGGCATTTAAGTTGGTGCTCCAAAATTGATTGTTGAGCGCGGTAAACAGCAGCGGCGCCGTTTCTCCGCTGATGCGCGCGATGGCGAGCAGCAGCCCGGTAACGATGCCGCTGCGCGCCGCCGGATAGAGTACGCTCAATGTCGTACGCCAAGGATAGGCGCCGAGCGCCGCCGAGGAATCCTTCATGCCGATGGGCACCAGATTCAGCATGTCTTCGGTGGTTCTCAAGGTGACCGGGATCGCCAGCACGGCCAGCGCCAGCGCGCCGGCGAAGGCGGAAAAATGGCCTATGCGGACCACCACAATCTCATAAATGAACAAACCGATGATGATCGAAGGCGCGCTCAACAGGACATCGTTGATGAAACGGATGACCATGCTCAATCGGGAATTTCTGCCGTATTCTGCCAGGTAGGTCCCCGCGAGCACGCCGATCGGAGAGCCTATCAAGATTCCCAGCAGCGTCATCACGCCGCTGCCGTAGATCGCGTTGAGCAGCCCCCCTTGATTGCCGGGAGGCGGGGTCATCTGGGTAAAGATGCGCCCCGACAGACCCGCCACACCGTGCGATATCAAAGTCCAGAGGATCGCGGCCAAACAGGCAAGACCGGTCAGGGTGGCGATCAGCGACAGCGACAGGAATGTGCTGTTTTTGATCTTGCGCAGCAGGCGCCGATTCATACGACGGCACCCGAGCGGCGCTCGAGCCTGCGCAGCATGGCTTGCGCCAACGCGATCACGGTGAAGGTGATGAGAAACAGCAACAACCCGAGCGCAATCAGCGAAGAGGTGTACAGATCCCCCACCGCTTCGGTGAACTCATTGGCAATCGCCGAAGAGATGGTCGTACCCGGGGCCAGCAGGGAAGAACTGATGCGATGCGCATTGCCGATCACGAAAGTCACCGCCATGGTTTCGCCGAGCGCGCGTCCCAGACCCAACATGACCCCGCACGACCATCTCTTCGGCGATTGCCAATGAGTTCACCGAAGCGGTGGGGG
>DATHFB010000039.1:0-3417 GCA_035318305.1 Steroidobacteraceae bacterium
CGCTTCGTCGCACCCCACCCCGACTCAGCGTGCCGTCTGTCGATCCACGCCGATGCGAGCCCGAACCGGTTGGCGGGTGCGTGGTCATGGAACAGACTCTGCGCGGTGTGCAGGACGTCGGTCTTCTCGAGGGCGAAGTCCTCTCTCAAGCGTCGAAGCATATACTCAAAATTTCGCGGGCTGGGCTTGTATGATTCGATGTCCTGCGCCGTATAGACGGCATCAAAGGCGACTTGTAGCCGCGTATTGCTCGCCCGGAACGAAATACGGTCGACGTTCGACAGAATAACCAGCTTGTAGTGCTTCTTGAGGTACTGCAGGGCGCCAACGGAATCCGGGAACTCCGGCCAGTCCGGGATGGAGGCGCCGAAGCTGTTGGCCTCCTCGTTGGTCACCGCAACACCCCATGTCCGCGCGATGCGCTTGTACACAATGGACAGTAGCTGCGAATACGGCATGGCGGGTGTCTCGAGCTCTTGCGCGGATTCGTTTTGCGCGAAGATCTCGAGAATCTGGTCGTTCGGCGGCGTGATAGCAGCCTTTTCGACGAGCAGCCGCAACCCGCTCAGAATTCCGGTTTCCCAGTCGATGAGCGTTCCGTAGCAGTCAAAAGTCAACGCTTTGAAATCCGTTAGCTTCATAGCAGTTTCCTGTTCATCTGTAGATCCGATTCAGCGTTTGCGCGTGGCGCGCTTTTTTGGAATGGGATTTGCTGGCGGGCGCTTCGCAGCCGGCGGCTTCACCGTCGCGGGTTTTGCGAACGCGCCCACCGACGCATGCAGGGCCACCGCCAGCGCAGCCTCGCCGTTCACCAATTGAGCCCAAGACAATTCCACGCCGTTTCGTTTGCCTTTGAGCGTGAGTTTTAAGTTCGCTTCAGTCAGCGTCACCACGTATTCGCGCCCTTCAATGGTCAGGGCGCGCTTCAGCGTCGAATGTAGCGGCGTTGTCATGGCCTTCTTCTTTTCAGTTAACTGATTCCGAAATGTTTTCCGAGCGCCTCGACCGCGGGCTGCGCAATGATTCGAGCATCAAGATTGCTGCCCTCCAACAGGCCCGCCAACTCCAGCATGACAGCGCCGTGCACCGCCGACCAGTAGACGTACGCCGCCAACTTGACATCGCCCTTGAAGCGTCCATCGGCGGCAAGCTCTCTCAAACCGTCTCCCATAGTCAGGCGTGCGCGGTCCATGGCCTTCACGAGATCCGGATAGTCGGCAAAGGTCGGCTGACTGACATCGAACATCAGCCGGTACGCGGCGGGATTGGCGAGAGCGAAGTCGAGGTAGGCATTGCCCGAATGTTTTTTCGTGCCGGTGCGGGCCGCTTCCATGGCCGCGGCAAATCTATTGAAGGCCCGCGTGCGTACGGCGGCGAGGATGGCGTCCTTGTCCTTGAAGTACCGATAGGGCGTCATCGAGGACACCCGAAGTCCGTCGGCCAATTCGCGCATGGTGACCGCCTCAGGGCCGTGGGCTGCGAACAGCCTTTCGGCCACATCGCACAGGCGGGAGCGAAAGTCCTCGATATCGGCGCGCGACAGGGTTTTAGGCATTGACAGGAGTATAGTTTACGGTATAAATTTACAACATAAATTATGTGCCGGTCCAACCGACGGAGCGCAGAACCATGAGCAGCGTTGCAGTTGAATCTCGCATCACGCATCCACATGTGAGCGGCAATCAGGCTCCCGTGCGTCGCGAAATGAATGTGGAACTGAAAATTCGCGGCAAAATTCCTGCGGGATTGCAGGGTGCGCTGTACCGCAACGGCCCCAATCCGCAATTCGACCCGGGCCCGAATTATCACGCCTTCATCGGCGACGGCATGGTTCACGGGTTCTGGCTGGGCGAGGGGCGCGCGCACTATGCGAATCGCTACGTTCGCACGCCGCGCTGGCTGGCCGAGAACGCGGCGGGGCGGCCGCTGTTCGGCGGCATGGGGCTGCCCTCTGATCCTTCCGTGGAAAAGATCGCCAGCGGCGGAGCGAACACGCACATCGTCTACCACGGCGGCAAACTCATGGCGCTGCAGGAGGGCTCCAACCCCTTCGAGATGGACCCCACGAATCTTGAGTCGAAAGGCTGGATCGAGACGGGCGGCCGATTCACGGCGCATCCTAAGATGGACCCTCAAAGCGGCGAGATGCTGTGGTTCGCCTACTCGACTGGCGAAGGACCCCTGAATCCCTTCCTGGATTACGGTATTTCCGAGGCATCGGGCCGCATCGCGCGCCGCGATCGATTCAAAGCACCGTACTGCTCGATGGTGCACGATTTCATCGTGACGCAGCATCACACGGGATTCCCGGTATTGCCCTTGACGGGCGACATCGAGCGCGCGAAGCGTGGACTGCCGGCATTCGCCTGGGAGCCGGAAAAAGGCGCTTTCGTGGGCTTGATGGCGCGCGCGGCCAACGTCGATTCGGTGCGCTGGATCGAGGTGGACCCGGTGTATGTGTTTCATCCGGCGAATGCGTATGAAGCGGGAGGCTGCCTGCACAGCGACATGATGGAGTACCCGAGCGCGCCGCTTTTCCCCAATCCCGATGGATCCCGGCGCGTGCCGGTCAACGCTCGAATGGTGCGTTGGACCATCGATCTTGGCAATCGCGCGGCGCGCGTCACGCGCACGCCCTTGAGCGATTTGGTCGGAGAATTTCCGCGCATCGATGAACGCTTCGCGGGACTGCCCTACCGCCACTATTGGCAGGCCGCCAATGTGGATCTGCGCGAGACGCTGCTGTTTGACTCGCTTGCTCACATGGATCTGCAAACGAAACGCGAGACGGTGCGCAGATTCTCGGGCGGCGACAGCGTCGGCGAGCCCATTTTCGTGCCGCGCAGCGCAGAGGCGCCGGAGGGTGACGGTTGGATATTGGCGCTGGTGCATCGCGCTGCACAGATGCGCAGCGACCTGCTGATTCTCAACGCACGGGACATTGCCGGCGAACCTGAGGCGGTGCTGGAGCTGCCTTGCCGCGTGCCGGCCGGGTTTCACGGTAGTTGGGTGGGCGCCTAAAGGCGGCTCCGCGCCGCTGCGACGGTTCGAGTTTCTCGTTAAGGTTTCCTTAACGCGCCTTCAGTCATTGCGTTTGTTCGCCGCCTCGGCCTGTCGCAAGCTGCGAGTGTCGAATCGGCAAGCAACTTAAAGGCCAATGCCATGACTGAATATCAAAGTATCGCCATAGGCCTCCTGGGTCTGACGCACCCCGAGATTTATCTGTCGGTCCGAAACGGCAAGGACAAGTCGGCTCAAGCGGTCGCATCGACGATAGAGCAAGAGCCAAGGCAGGCGCGAGTGCCCGCTCCCAGCGGGACGCATTCAAGCGCAGCGGTCCGTGCCGTCAAATTTGCGTTTGCCGCCTTGGTGGCCGGCTCCCGCGCGGTTCCCTTGGGCGACAACGGTCGGCTCACC
>DATHFB010000040.1:0-8406 GCA_035318305.1 Steroidobacteraceae bacterium
TGGGCCCGGCCGCCGTTGCCGCGGCAGCCCCCATCAATACCAGCGCAGCGCCGATTTTGGAGCGGTTCATGCGCCGCTCGCCGGCCGCTGTGAATAGTACTGCCCGTAGACTTCCGTGGCAGTTTGAATCATGTCGCACTCCGCCGGCGTCAACAACGGATTCCAAATATCAAAGATCAACACGGCGCGCGGTGTGTCCGACAGATTCCAGGCTTCATGCTCGATGGTATCGTCGAACACCCAAGCCTCATCGGCAACCCATTCGCGCGTCGTGGAACCGACACGGAAACCGCAATCGGGCGGCACGATCAGCGGTAGGTGCACAGTACAACGGGTGTTGGTGATCCCTGTGTGCGCGGGAATTCGGGTGTTGGGGTCTAGGATTGAAAAGAATGCGGTCGGAGCCCGGCCTTGCACGCGACAGCGCGGCACCACTTCCTCGAGCGTTCGCGCGGTCACGGGGCAGCGCGCGATGTGGCCAGGCACCGGCTGGCTTTGGTTCCATAAAAAATACGCACTCCACTTGCGCGAGCGGTTCAATTCCTTGAATTGATCGATGGGCAGCCCGTCGGGAAAATCGATGTAAGGCTGCAATCCCTCGCGATGGGTGACCAGGACCCGCATGAGTTCGGCTCGAATCTCCGGGCTCGCGGCTTCCAGCGCGGGGAGCCAGGGAAACAAGGAACGGTCGAAGAACTCAATCCCCGGCAATTCGGGGAAATACATCCACGTAGGTTGCGAGTGATACACGCGACGCTTGCCCATCAAGGTGTCGAGACAGGCATCGACGCGGCGTTGCGGTTGGCCGCCATGGCGTTCGCGGATCGCCGCCAGCGGTTTTTCAAGCGCCTCGCTTAAAGAAGCACGATCCGCATCGACCTTGGTTCTCGCTATTTCGAAGGCGGATTTAAGATGCGGCGGAACCGCGACACCCGCGGGAAGCGAATCCAGCGCGGCTTGGTAGGCTTGTGCGGCGTTGCGCGGATCGCCTGCTTGTTCGAGATAATCGGCCTTCTGCAACAGCGCCGATAGATGCCGCGGCTCCAGGGCGAGGGCCTTCTCGATGGCATCGAACTCCTCGAGACGCCGGCCGAGCGCCTTTAGGCTGCTGGCAAGATTGGCCCAGATCGAAGGTTGATTGGGATTGGCGGTGGCTGCGCGGCTGAACAGAAGTTGCGCCTGATCCGCGGCACCCCGCGCCAGCATGCGCACGCCCAGTTCGTTGAGCACGGCAGGGTGATTCGGCGCGCGCTGCGCCACATTGGCCAGCAACTGGTCGGATTCCGGCATGCGGCCCGCAGCCTCTTCCGCCTTCGAAGCTTGCAAAACGCGAATGATCGTCGCTTCATCGAGCGGCGTGGGGGCAGCGGAATTCACGGCATCATTGTATAACACCCATCTAAACCCGGTTAATTTACGGAGTATTTGATAATTAGCGCCTCTACCGACTTGGAGCTCATGCGCGCATCGATGTTGCTCGAGACGGATCCGGCTGCCGCGGCACGGCAGGCCGGCGCAGTACTGCAGAGCCACCCCGGACACGATGCGGCGAGCCTGCTGCTCACCGCCGCGTGCCGACGCCTCGGTAACTCATCGGGCGCCATCGGCATCATGGAGGCCCTGGCCTGCGCCCAACCCGCATCCGCGCTGGTGCAGCTGGAACTCGGCCGCACCAATGCCGCCTGTGCCCGCAGCCGCGAGGCCAAGGCGGCGCTCGAGCGCGCAGTCGAGCTTGATCCCAATCTCGCGGATGCCTGGCGCGAACTATCTGAGCAACGCCTACAGCTCGGCGAGACCGCGTCCGCGGATGCAGCCTACACTCGATACCGGCGGCTGGCAGCCGACCCACCGGATCTCGCCGATACCTACGCCGCATTCGATCAAGGCCGGCTGGAAACGGCGGAGAGTTTGACGCGGCGGCGCTTGCGGGAGGGCACCAACGAAGTCGCCGCCTTTACGCTGCTGGCCGCCATTGCGTTGCGTCGCGGCGATGATTTGGCGGAAGCCGCATCGCTGACTGAAGTGCTGCTGCGAGCGGACTGCGACAGTACGGCGCGCGAACAGTTGGTTCGGTTGATGATTCGACAAGGCCGCACCGAAGAGGCGCTGCCGCTGATCGAGCGGTTGTTGGCGGCTGAACCCGGCGACAGCGCCTACCTGGTTCTCAAAGTGCAGGCGCTGCAACTCGCCGAACGACATGTGGAAGGTCTGGCCATCATCACTCAGTTGATCGCCGATCACCCCGACAACCCGGATTTTTGGTTGCTCGCCGGCAATCAACGGCGCTACATCGGCCGCACGCGCGAGGCCATCGATGCTTACCAGCGCGCCATCGAGCTTCGGCCGGGGCACGGCATGGCTTATTGGGCGCTGTCGAACTTCGAGTCATTCCACTTAGCGGCGCACGAAATTGAAAACATGCAACGCCAGCTCGCGCTAGTCCCACCGATAGGCACTGACGTAACGGGCCTGGAATTCAGCCTCGGCAAGGCGCTGGAGGATCGGGCTGAATTCGCGGGAGCATTTGAACACTATCGGCAAGGGAATAGTCTCGCCCGCGCCTCCTTCCGCTACGACCCGAACGCCACCAAGGCCTTCGTGCAGCGGTTCAAGAGCACATTCACCACCCGCTTCTTCCGCGACCGCGCCGATTTCGGCCATGGCGGCCGCGATCCCACTTTCATCGTGGGCCTGCCGCGCTCCGGTTCGACGCTGCTCGAGCAGATTCTGGCGAGCCACTCCGAGGTAGAGGGCACGCGCGAGCTCGCCTATATCCCGACCATCGCGCGGGAATTGGCGGGGACGCCCGAGACCGCCGCAAGATATCCGGAGAATCTGGCCTCGCTCGGCAAATCAGCCCTCAACGTGTTGGCGGCGCGCTACCTCGCCAGTGCCCAAAAACACCGGCCCCTCGGCAAGGCGCGTTTTATCGACAAGATGCACGGCAACTTTGCCAGCCTCGGCCTCATCCATCTGATGTTTCCGTATGCGGCCATCATTGATGCGCGGCGCCACCCGATGGCATGCGGTTTTGCTTGCTACAAGCAGCTGTTCGATCCGGGCATGAACTTCGCCTACGACTTGAATGAACTGGGGCGCTACTACCGCGACTACGTGGACCTAATGGATCATGTCGATCGCGTGCTGCCGGGTCGAGTGTATCGTCTGCATTACGAGCGCCTGGTCACCGACACCGAAAACGAAGTGCGCCGGCTGCTGGACTATTGCAAGCTGTCCTTTGAAACGCAGTGCCTGCGGTTTTATGAGAATCGACGCGTCGCGCAAACCATCAGCTCAGAACAGGTGCGGCAACCGATTTATACCGCAGGGCTGGAACAGTGGCGTCATTTTGAGCCCTGGCTCGAACCTCTGAAATTAGCGCTGCAGGATTTGCCGCAAGACTACCCGCGCTTCCAATAATTCCAAAGCTAAAAAAAAGCGGCGGGTCTTTAGGCCCGCCGCAATTTATCTACAAGAGACTTTCTATTCTTCGATCAGAACTTCATTTGAATATGGGCATACAGGAAACGGCCCAACGTGTCATACGTGCCAACCCAGGTGTTGTCATTGCATGAGGTGTTGGGGCATTCCGAGTAGCTGCCGCTGGGGATGATCGGCGGCGCCTTGCCGGTCAAGTTGTTCACACCGACGCGAATGTCGACTCCCGTGGAAGCGATCGGCGCCGACAGAGACAGGTCGATATACGAGTATCCACCGATGTGCGAGGTCGGCTGGAAGTAAGTCGATGCCAGCTGCGGGTCTTGGCTCACGTGGTCGCTCTGAGTCGGGCCGATGTAGCGCCAGCGCACCGACAGGTCGAGACCGCCCCACGGCGCCTGCCAATCGGTATTCACCACATGTCTCCAGTGGGGTGTGGGCGCGTTGCAAGTGGTGCCCCAGTAGCCCGCGCAGTCATACGCTGCGCCGCCGGCGATTGGCGCCGTAAAGAAGTTAAGCACCCGCGTGCCCAACAGCTGGATTCCCACCTTGCCGTACCCGGTGTCGTACGAATAGTGCGATGCCAGGTCGATGCCCTTGGTGCTGATGGTTCCGATATTCTGCTCGGTCGCCGTCACGTAGTTACTGTTATTGAACCACAGCGAACCCGTGCCGGCGCCGCGATGGATCAAGTCGCAACCACTATCGTTCTGTCCGCAATTATTGACAATGGTGTTCGACGTCAGCGAGATAATCGTGTTCCGGATGCGGATGTAGTAGAAATCCGCCGACAGTCCTAAATTAGGCACGAATGTGGGCTGGAAAACAAAGCCGTAGGTGAAGGTATCGGCAATTTCCGGCTTCAAATTGATGTTGCCGCCCACCGAGGTGTTGATTTGCGCCGCGGGGTTGGTGGCAATATTGCCCCACTCCGCCTGTGTAACGCCGGTCCGGGCGCAATACGCAAAATTATGACCTTGGATCGTGCCCGAGGTGGGATCGCCCGGCACCGCGCCGATGACCGGTCCCCAACACGGATCTGCCGTACCGCCTGCGCCAATGACCGCAGGAGCGAACAAATCACCCACGCCCGGTGCGCGGACTGCGCGGTTGTAGCCGGCGCGAAGCTTCACGTCCCGAATCGGCGCGTATTCGACGCCGAATTTGTAGGTGTTGGTATTGAAGCCCGAGGTGTACTTGGAATAGCGGTAGCCGGCGTCGAACGACAGGTCGTACGCGGCTGGAAGATCGTTCAAGACCGGCAGGCGCGCCTCGGTGAAGATTTCCGAGACGTGGAATCCGCCGTTGATGGCCGATTGCGCGCCATTGCCGCCGGAGTTCAAGCCATTGGCAAAGATATAGTCCGGATCCAGGATGTAGCTTTCCGAGCGATACTCGGCACCTAGGTTGAAGCTCGGGCCCGATGATGCGGTGGGCAGCTTCATGCCCATCTTTTCCAGATCCGCCGTGACCGAACCATCGACGATGAATTCCTGGGTCGTTATCGAGTAGGTCGCCGGAACGTTAATGTAAGCAATCGCCTCCGGCGTCACGCCGCCCTTTTGGAAGATGTTCCACGGCACGCAAGTCGGAGCGGTGCCATTCAGTGCCGCAACGCAGGCCGGCTGTCCGGTCGCGGGATCAGTAACCACGTTCAGTGCGTTGGTCCCACTGGTGGCGTTGATATAATTACCTTGAGAATCATGCATCGTATTGATGCCGACCTGGCCGTACAGGTCGTAAGTCAGGCCTTCAATCCATTTTCCCTTGACGCCCAAGGTCTCGCGGAAGGAATTCGACAAATAGTTGTCTTCGCGCGGACCGTTTTCCACGGCACGCCGGCCCACATACAGGTTGATGTTGTTGGTGCCGGCATTTTGCGGGAACGCAATTTGGTTCTGGGCAACGGTCGCCGGTGCGCACAGGATCCCAACCTCCGCCGGGGTCAACAAGGGATTGGCGCAGCTGATCGTCGCGGCCGTGTAGGTGAACAGTCCGCTGGGACCGTAGTTGGCCTCGGAGCTGTTGCGCGCGTACATGAAATTCGAATACACGTTGGTATTGTCGTTGATGTCGTAGTTCAAGAATGAACCGGCCGTATAACGTTCTTCCGCACGCTGCAAGAAGCTCAAGCCACCGTAGTTATAACTATCCGTCGCATTGCTGTATGGCCGAAACGCGCCGGTCGCCGGATCGATGGCATAGGAACTTGACGGCGTCACCGGTTTGACCGGGCCGCCCGCAAAGGTGCTGCCGTAAACCGCGAAGCGTCCCGTGGCCGGAGTTCCCGAGCCGCCGCAGCTCAGGCCGCCCGGTCCAGGGAGCACGCTCGGCGTATTCAAGCTGCAACCGGCGTAGTCGTACTGGTATCCCACCGCCGGTGAGGTTCTCTGGTACGTCGCATAGACCGTCGCATTGCCCTTGCCGTCGGCGAAATTCGATCCCGCCAGGATGGAAACGTTTTTGTTGAAGCCGGCATCTACGGTGCTGTCGGGAATTGGGTTATGCGCGGCAGCGAGGTTGGCAAGCAAGTCCGCATGATCATTGTTATAGCGGCCAAAGCCGTAATACCCTTCGACCCTGACGCCTTCGAAGTGAGTGTTCAATATGAAGTTGACCACGCCCGCGACGGCATCGGCACCGTAGACGGCAGACGCGCCGCCCGTCAGCACATCGACTCGCTCGATCAAATCGGCGGGGACCTGGTTGAGATCCGCGCTGCTGGTGGTGGTGACGCCCAAGCCTGCTCCCGGCGCCAGGCGAGTGCCATTCACCAGTACCAAGGTTCGCTGCGAGCCCAAGCCGCGCAAACTCACCGTGGCGGTGCCGTTGGCACTGATGGAGGTTCCGCTGCTTTGTTCAGCGACGACCTGCGGCAAGTTGTTCAATAAATCTTCGGTGCGCACCAGGCCCGATTTTTGAATATCGAGCGAGCCCAGGCTGGTGATCGGGCTGATCGATACGTCGTTCGGTGAAATCGCGAGGCGCGATCCGGTAACCACCACTTCTTGTAACGTCGTGTCGTTCGCGACGGCCGGCGCGGTTTGCGCGTACGCCGGCCCAACGGCCGATGCAGCTGCGGCTGCAAGCACAGCACGCACCGCGTACTGCAGTTTGGTATTCCCCATTATTCTCTCCCATGAGTTTGAAAACGATCCAAGCTCTGCAAACACCGTGCCGCGCAAATTCATCCCAGCGCTGCCAGTGCGGTTTGTGAATGGATTACAACACGCCACTGGATGGTTGCCAAGCCGCCAGGTGGTGCCAAGAACAGTTAATTTCTTAACACTGCCTTCACACGGCGGACGCCAACACGCGAATGATCTCGCAACAGCGTCGAGCGCCTCATTTTGAATCGTTGACCAACCGCTCACGCCCCACGCAAGTGCATCTTGCCCTGCCGCAACGGCATACGACCTCGTGAGCGCCGAGCACCCATCCATGTTCGCAACCTCATGTTCCTTAAGGCAATGTAGCCGCGCGCACACCGCCTCGACTTGGGAAAACCGGGGAGCGGGTGTGGTCGCCGCGATGTTCCTTCTCGACGATTCGGTGGTATATCAAGATCCGGGCAAGTAACGCGCTGGACCTGTACTGCGCTGCGAGGTAAGTCCTTGCGTGTTTGCCCGGTCGCGCTGCAGCTGACCATCGATGCCAAAGGAAGCGAGTCGATGGCATTCGAATGGGCACTGCCACATGTAGCTTGAATAAGACAGCGTCGCGACCCCTGCGGCGGCTAAAACGCTCCGGCCAACGTGATCACAAAGCAGCCCCGGCCATCGTTCAGCGGTAGGCAATGGGCATCGCCACCGTGGCGGCGCGCAATCTGCCGCACCAGAGACAGGCCCAGTCCATTTCCGGTGCTGTTGCGGCCGTCGCGGCGCCGATAGAAGGGCGTGAACACGTGTTCGAATTCCGCCGGCGCCGGACCAGGACCACTGTCCCATACTTTCAAAACCACCCTCGCGCCTTCGCGCTCGAGTCGAACGTGTGTGGGCGGCGCGCCATGGCGCCTGGCATTTTCCAGCAAGTTTCGCAGCAACCGCCGCAACAATCGTGCATCGCCGCGCAGTCCGGTCGGCGCGCCCTCGAGCTGAACCTCGTCATAGCGCGAGCATTCCTCGGCAGCCAACGCCAGCAGATCGATTTCCTCGCTGATCTGCGGCTGCTCGATGGCGTTGAGTCGGCTGGCCAGCAGTATCTCATCCACCAGCTCGTCCAACTCCGCAATGTCCTTCTCCAAGCCCGCTTTGCTTTTGGGGTCAGCGACGCTCTTCAGCATTTCCACCGCGAGCCGGATTCGCGTCAAGGGCGTGCGCAACTCATGCGATGCGTTGGCCAGAAGGGATTGGTGAGCGCGGACCAGCTGCTCGATCTGACTTGCGGCACGGTTGAAACTCCCCGCGAGACGAGCCACTTCATCGTTGCCCTCCACTGCGACACGAGCCGCAAGATCGCCTGCAGCGAGCGACTCGACGCCACGTTGTAGCCGTTCGAGACGCCGGGTCAGTTGCCGAACGAGGGGGAAGGCGGCGATGCCGATTGCCAGCGCCACGATCAACAACAGGCTATGGAAAATCAGCCGTGCGTTGCCCGTGCCCATCGGCACGCTGGCGACGAGCAGCCGCCCGTCTGCCAGGTGCACGCCTGATACGGTCCCATCCTGCCAATGCGACATCGCGAGCACGTGATGGCGCAACGCGCGGGGCGGCGGCAATGGGCGGCCTATGGCCGCAATCACCGTTCCATCCTTTGCAAATAAGGTCACGTCCCCATTGAGCCCGGACGCCAAGCGCCGCAGGGCCTCCTGCTGTTCGGCGGGTGAAGAGTCTGCTGCCGGGAGCGCGCTTTGCACGACCCGTCCCAGAGTGATGCCGGCCTGCTCCATGGGTCCACCGGCGAGATGCCATAGCACCGCCGCCGCCACACCGAGAAGGGCAAGGCTCGCCAGCAGCGCCAGCTAGCAGC
>DATHFB010000041.1:0-12352 GCA_035318305.1 Steroidobacteraceae bacterium
ACGGGCGTCGAGTCGAAGGTGAAGTCGGTGGTGCGGTTGTATTGGTTGGTCGTGCCGGTCACCGTGCCGATTGCGGTCTTGTATTCCACGGTCAGGCCAAAGACTTTGAGATTGTCGCTCCAGGGACTCAAGGTCACGTCGGTATTGCACAAGTCGCAGCCCTGAATCGGCGGGATGGGTCCGCCGCTGAATGCCGCGACGCCGGCCGGGGTGTAGCGCGATGAACCGCCGGACGTTTCTGTCTGCGAGGTGTAGTTGGCGTCGATGGTCAGTTCGTCGGTTGGATGAAAGCGCACGATGGCCCGTCCGCCGCCGACGTCGTCATCGTTGACGCCCTTGACGAAACCAAGGCCCTTGACCGGCAGTGTTTGGAAATTCGGTGCGCTGGCGGTGCCGATATTCGTGATACCGGTGACGCCGGCGCCGACGCGGGTCTGGTTGATGTAGCCGCTGTCGTAGAGTTTCCATCCCACCAGGCGCACGGCCAGCACGCCGTCGATGAGGGGCAGATTGACCTCGCCATTGATGTTGTAATTGCCGCTGGCGTGCGAGGTCTGCGAGCCTTCCGTGGTGAGGTAACCGCCGAGAGTGTTGAGATCGGGCGAATTGGGAACGAAGCGGATGGTGCCGCTCATGGAGCTCGCGCCGTACAGCGTGCCTTGCGGTCCGCGCAATACTTCGATGCGATTCAAATCGTACAGGCGGATGTCGGATTCGAAGCCGCCGCCGTCATCGGCATTCGAGCCGCTGATCACCGCTTCGCCGTAGTACACGCCCGTGGTCGCATCCCCGGTGGAATTGATGCCGCGAATGACGTATTTCTTGTCGCCCGGACCCAGGTCTTGAATCGAGAGGCCGGGAATCTCGCCGGCAACGTCCATGATCCCGGACACGCCGGCGGCCTGCAGCGCTTCGCCGCCGATGGCTTGTATGGATACGGGAATATCGAGGACTTTCTGAGCGTTGAGCTTGTTGGCGGTGACCACGATCTCTTCGAGACCGGCGGCACCGGCTGCCGTCTGAGCCATTGCTGCGAGAGGCGCTGCGAATGTGGCGACGATGCCTACGGCGGCCGTAAGCAGGCGGCCCGAAACTCCTGACTTGGCGGTCAAACGCCGGCCTATTGTTATATTCATCGTTGATTCTCCCCTGATTGAGCCGTCACAATATGAGTTATCATATGAAAGATCAACTAAACGCCGGCTGTTGCGCACAGCCCACAATCGCTGCGTCATTTGAGGGCGGAGCATGCCGCGGCACGCGCCAAGAATGCGCACCCGGATCTCAAGAATGCGCACCCGGATCTTAAGGCCGGCTTCTCATGTTGCGGCTCAATCGCCGCATCAAGCTGAACGCCGCTTCGACTCCCGACGGCGAGAAACCCTCCAGCAAGCGCTGCTCACGGCGGCGCACCACGATATTCAACGAATTGAACAGCGCCCGTCCCTTGTCGGTGAGGTATACCTCGACGCAGCGGGCGTCTTCTCGGCGCAGAACCCGGCGGACATAGTTTTCCTTTTCCATGCGCATCAAGGCTCGGCTGAGCGCGGATTGCTGCACCATTGCGCGATCGATGATCTCATTGATGGTGATCCCGTCGCCCATGGCGAGCACGGCGAGGATGCGCCAACGGGTGACGTTGATGCCCTCACGCCGCAGTTTCTCGATCAGATCCGCGTTGAGCTGATAGGCCAGCCGTGCGATCAGGTGCGGCAAGAAGTCATCGAAGAGCGATTCATCGGCCGATTTCAGCGGTGTGTCCGAACTCGCGGCCGGTGCTTTTTTCTTGGTTCGCGCCATGCTCTTTAGAAGGGATTCTGACCGCCGAGGATAGCGCCCAATCTTGCGGCATCGATGTTACCACCCGAAACGATGCAGACAACATTACCCTTGCCCGCCTTCGCCCCCAGGGCCGCGGCGACCGACACCGCACCGGCGGCTTCTGCAATGACGTGGTGGCGGGCGGCGAGCAGACGAATCGCCTCGGTAATCTGCGCGAACGATACGCACTCTGCCTGATCCGCCGCCGCACGCAGCAGCGGCCACATTTCCGGAAGCACCGTGGTGCTGCCCATGCCATCGACGAAACTCTGCCGGTGCGGAACCCGCACCGGGCCGCCATGCTGCAATGCCGCCGCGGCCGGCTGCGCGGCCTCGGATTCAACCACGATCATCCGCACCGCCGGGCGAAGGCGCCGCATCACCGAACCGATGCCGCAAATCAGGCCACCGCCGCCGAAAGGCACGAGCACGGCATCGCAATCCGGCAGCTCCTCGAGAATTTCAGCACCTATCGTCGCATTGCCGGCGAGCACGCCGGGCTCGGCGACCGGATGAACGAAGACTCCGTCTTCACCGGCACAGCTGCGGCTGGTGAGAACCGTCCACCAGTCATCAAAGGAACGCCGGATGACCTTCGCGCCAAGCTCGATCAGCGCGTTGACCTTGGTTTCCGCGGCGCCGTCGGGAACGACCACCGTCGCCGGCACTCCCAGCGCGCGCGCCGCAAAAGCCAGGCCCTGGCCGAAATTTCCGGCGCTGGCGGTCAACACCCCGCGCTGAAGGTGCGCCGGATCCATGGTCTTCAACACGTTGACGGCCGGCCGTATCTTGAACGAGCCCCAGGGCTGCAGATTTTCCAGCTTGAGAAAGATGTTGGCGCCCGGCAGATCGGCGTTGAGCCGCAAGAGCGGCGCGCGCAGCGCAAAGGGGCGGATATTGTCGCGTGCGGCAGCGAGCTGCACTGCGGTAGGCGGAACAAGCGCGCTAGAAGTCAATGACCTGTCCAACCCCAGCCGCCCTCGCCTTCTCCAGTACATGGTGAGCGGAGGCAAGATCTTGCGGCGCGATGCCGAGGGATTTGTAGAGCGTCACGTCGAGCGGCGAGGTTCGTCCGATCTTCGAGCCGTTTGCGACTTCGCCGATCTCTCCCAAAATGTGATCGGCCGTGATGGCGCCGGATTTCAGCGCCCGCAGATATTCGCCGCCTTCATTGACGGTGGACTCGCGACGGTCGACGAAGAATCGCGCCTTCACCACGGCCGGCGTGTCGATCTCCGCCGCCGCGGCGATACTCGAGCCGACCACGTTCAGGTGCGTGCCCGGCGACAGCCAATCGCCCTGTAGTATCGGCTCGCGCGCCTTGGTGGTCGTGCAGATGATGTCGGCACCGGCGATCGCTTCGCGCACGGTGGGCGAGGTTTCAATGGCGATTCGGTGTCTTGCGCCCTGCGCCTCGGCGAACAGTCTCGCCTTCTCCCGGTCGCGGGCCCAAACGCGAATGCGCCGCAGCGCGCGCACGCTGAGCATGGCCTCGAGATGACTGCGGGCTTGCTCGCCCGCGCCCAGCAGCGCCAAATCGCCGGCTTCCGGCCGCGCCAGCAACCGCGTGGCCAATCCGCTCGCGGCGGCGGTGCGAATGGCGGTGATTTCCGCCGCATCGAGCAGCGCGACCGGCTGGCCGTGATCGGCCTCGAACAGCAGCACCAACCCAAGATGCGATGAGTACTGCGGCGGCTTGTTGCGCGGAATCAAACTGACGAGCTTGACCCCGAAACACTCCGGCTCGGCCAAATACCCCGGCATCATTCCCATCATTCCGCGATCGCCGGGCATCACCAAGATCGAACGCAACGGCAGCACGACCCGCCCCTCCGACACCGCGATCATGGTCCGTTGCATCAGATCGATGCACTCTGCCATCGGCAACAGTTCGCGCACCTCGGCGCCGCGCAATACGCGAATCTCCATCAGCTGCCCGTCTGAGTGCTTCGCGTGCGGGGCGCGTAAGAACCGCGCAACTCTTTCATCGCCGCTATGAAGGTCTCGACGTCATCGTCGTTATTGTAAAAATGAAAACTGGCGCGCACGTTGTCGTCGCGATACGAGGTTACGATGTCCTGCTTCATCAATTCGGCGGAAAGTCCCGCGCTGTTGAGCGAGGCGACGGCAACCGTGGCGCCGCGGCGCTCGTCCTGGGTGGGAGTAATGCTCGGCCAGCCGATCTCCTCGAGCCTTTGCATGCAGCGCCGCGTCAGCGCGTAGTTGCGCTTTTCGATCGCCGGCGTGCCGATCTTGAGCAGCATTTTGAGGCCCGCCTCAGCGGCGTAGCAGTTGACCACGGGCGGCGTGCCCGCTTCAAAACGGCGCGCGTTCGGCGCCGGCCGATTGGCGGTGATATCCATGGCGGTAATTTCCGCCTGCGCAAACCAGCCGCTGTTGGTGGGCACCAGCGAGCGAACGCAGGCATCTCTCGCGTACAGAAAGCCGATTCCCGCGGTACCCAACAAATACTTGAGCATGCCTCCGGCCGCGAAATCGACATCCAGCGCCTTGACGTCGATGTCGAGCGATCCCACCGATTGATAGCAATCCAAGAGAACTTTCGCGCCCTTCGCCCGGGCGAGGCGCACGATGCCGGGAATGTCCAATTTGGCGCCGTTGCGAAAACAGACGTGGGTGATGGCCACCAGCTGCGTTTGCTCGTCGATTGCCTTTTCGAACATTTCCGCCGGAATGTAACCGTCGGCGGCGCGCGGCACGTGAACGACCCGGGCGCCGCGCGGCTCCTGCGCGTGCCAGATTTGTGCATTGGTGGGAAATTCGAAGTCGCTGACCACGACTTTATTGCGCGGACCGGTGAAATTCAAGGCGCTCGCCAGCGCGTTCAATCCGGCAGAGACGGACGCAGTGACCGCGATCTCATCCGGCGAGGCGTTCAGGAGCGTCGCCGTCAGTTTGCGCACCGACTCATTCTTCGTCACCCACACGTCCCAGTTCGCGCCCACCAGCAGCCGATCTTCCATGTATGCTTCGAATGCGGCTCGCACTTCATTCGCGAGTGCGCAATAGGAACCGCTGTTAAGATAGGTCTTTCGCTGCAGAACCGGGAATTCCTTGCGCAGCGCTTCGAAGTTCTGTTCCATGTTCCGGTTCCTGTCGCAAAAATCCTTAAAAACGAATTATATGCACAGTCATATAAACATGCAATTATACGGCCGCTGTGCCCGGCGGCGGCGCGTTGCTTACAAGGACTGAAATTTGCTCGAAGCAGTGAAACCCGTCGGCAAGACGGAAATCGATGCCGCGCGGGATCGAGTCGCGCCCTTGAGTGTGATTTCCCCGCTGATTGGTTGCGATATCGCACCGCAAGGCAAAACCATTCGATTGAAGCTGGAGAATCTACAGCCCATCGGCTCATTCAAGATTCGGCCCATCGGAAATGCCGTCTTGAGCAGGAGCCGCGCCGATTTGAACGCCGGCATTTACACCACCAGCTCAGGCAACAGCGCGCTCGGCGTGGCGTGGATGGCCCGCCGGCTCGGCATCGGCGCCACCGCCGTAGTACCGGCGAACGCGCCGCAGGCCAAGCTCGACAAACTGCGGCGCTTGGGCGCACGCATCGAAATGCGTGCCAACGATGTGTGGTGGCGCGCCATCGAAGCCGGCACGCTCGAGGATCAGAAAGGTGTCTACATTGACGCGGTGCGTGATCCTGCTTCGCTGGCCGGAGATGCAACCATCGGCGCCGAAATCCTCGAGCAGTGGGCCGATGTCGAAGCGATCCTGGTTCCCTTCGGCGGGGGCGGACTCGCGTGCGGAATCGCGTGCGCGGTGCGCGCCATCAGACCCGGCGTGAAAATCATTGCCTGCGAGCTGTCGAGCGCGCATCCCTTGAAGTCTGCTTTCGAGGCGGGCGCCCCGGCCCAGACCTCGCACGAGCCCGGTTTCGTCAGCGGCGTGGGTTACGGCTCGGTGCTGCCCGAGATGTGGCCGCTCGCGAGATCCATGATCGATGACGTCATCACCGTCTCGCTCGAGCAAGTGGCACAAGCCATCAGATTCTTGGCGGAAAGCAACCGCGTCGTGGCAGAAGGTGCAGGCGCGATATCGGTGGCCGCGGCGCTGTCGGCGCAGTACCCACAGACCCGGGTTTGCGCCGTCATCTCGGGCGGCAATATCGACAGCGACATCCTTGCCGGCATTCTGCAGGGACGCATGCCCGGTTAGGCATCGATCTTCAGCGCGCTCTGCAAGGCTGCGGCGCTGCGTGCGCGGCGCGCCTTCATGAAAAAATACCCGACGGAAAGCAGCAGCAGCCACGGAACCCCCACGACCCATGAGATCTGCCAAGTCTCCTTGTCCAGTCCCATCGTGACCAACACCGAGCACAACAGCAGCAAGCCGGCAATTTGCACCACGGGAAATCCGGGCGTGCGCACCGGCAAGTCCGCCAATTTGTGCCTGCGGCGGAAGCTCAAGTGGCTCAGCAAAATCACGATCCAGACAATCATGGCATCGAACAGCGCCACGCCGAACAGATAGTTGTACGCCAGTGGTGTGAGCTTCGAGAGCCCCGCGGCCAACAGAATGCAGGCGCCCGATACCAGAATGGCTGTGATCGGCGTGCCGTTCTTGCCGAGCTTTCCCAAGAATTGCGGCGCGAACCCGCCGCGCGACAGCGAAAACAGCATGCGCGAGCACAGATAGACATTGGTATTCATGCTCGACAGTGCGGCGCTCAAGACCACGAAATTCATGATCCCGGCGGCGTGGCGAATTCCGGTATGCGCGAAGACACGCACGAATGGACTTTGCGTCACAACCGTGGCGCCCGTTTCGGTCCAGGGCACAAACGTGACCACGATGGTGAGTGCGAGGATATAGAACAGAAACAGCCTCAACGCCATGGTGCGCAGCGCCGCAGGTATGGTGCGCACCGGGTCTTTGGCTTCGCCGGAGGTGACGGCGATCACCTCGATTCCGTTGAACGACAGAATCCCCACGATGACTGCCATCCATACGCCGCCGAATCCGTGCGGCATGAAGCCGCCGGGAAGACCGGTGAGATTGTGAAAACCCACCGGCTCGGTCCAAAGTCCAAAAATGGTTGCGGCGCCCAAAATGATGAAGATGACGATGGCCACTACTTTGATCAGCGCAAACCAATACTCGATGGACCCGAAATTATGGACGGATCGGGAATTGAAGTAGAGCAGCACGAAGGCGAAGCCCAGTGACCACAACCACACCGGCGTGCCGGGGAAGTAGAAGGTCATGTAGACGCCGGCGGCCACCGCCTCCGCTCCAACGGCGATGACCTGCGCCATCCAGTAGGAGTAACGGGTCACGAACCCCGCCCAGGGATTCAAGTAAATCTCGGCGTAGGTGCCGAACGAGCCGGCCGTCGGGTGCACCACCGCCATCTCCGACAAGCTGAAGACGATGGCCACCGCCGCGATCGCGGCAATTGCATAGCTCAAGATCACGGCCGGTCCGGCGTAGCCGATCGCAAGGCCGCTGCCCATGAACAGACCGGTGCCGATCGCACCCCCCAAACCGATCATGATCAGCTGCGAGCGGCTCAAGTCTTTGTGCAGGCCGGCCTCGCGGCTGGCGATTGCGGATGCGTCCAATCGCTTCCTCGCTTGCGGTGTTATATTCGAACTCATATGCAGTCTAGCACGCGAGATTAATCCCTATGAATCGAGAAACATTCTATGCAGAGATGGGCGGCGGCAAACAGTTCGACTATGAGGTCTACCTCAATACGCAGAGCTTGTTGGCATGCCAAAAATCCTTCGACAAATTTTGCAACAAGGACGAACTTTTATTTCAAGTGGTGCATCAGGTTGAAGAGCTGTGGATGAAAATGGTCGCCTATACGCTGCTCGATATCGACGAATACCTCGAGCAGCAGCAGGCCTTCCGTGTCCTGACGCTCTTCGAACGCTGCAACCGCACCTTGAGACTCATGATCGATCAACTGGAACTGCTCGAGACCATGTCGCCGAAGGAGTATCAGGAAATTCGTCTGCAGCTCGGCAACGGCAGCGGTCAGGAATCCCCGGGCTTTCGCGTATTGCTGAAAATCATTCCCAATATCTGGCGCACCTTCGAAAGCATCTACCTGACGGGGAAGCATCGCACCGTTGAGCAGATCTATGACTCAGGCTACGCGCACGATGATGTGTACGTCGTGGCCGAGGCCATGCTGAATTTCGACGAGCTGTTTCAAAAATTTCGCCTCCACCACATATTTCTCATTCAGCGATCGATCGGCATGGGCGCCGCTTCACTCAAGGGACGCTCCGTGGATCTGCTGCAAGCGGGCGCGAAGCATCGCTTCTTCCCGGCGTTGTGGGATATCCGCGCGGCGATGACCGACCGCTGGGGTGGAAGCTACGGCCGCGTGCGCGACAGCATCTCTTCGCAAGGAGCGGTCGAGCCCTAGTACTTCGGCATTGTGAAGTTGAGGGGTCTCCGGATGTCCTGGGGGATGGGAGCTTCGAGGCAACGAAGACGCAGTTGCCTCGAAGCTTCCCATGCCCCTAGGACTTTCGCCTGGACCGCTCAACATCACATGCAGGAGGACGAGTTATGGCGATCCGCGGTCGCGTGGCGTCACTCGCACTCGTCGGCCATAAAATCGGGTGTCGTCCCAACACGCGCCGGTAGCGTCAGCACCGTGATGTCGATCGGTGCGCGCACCCGTCAGGAAGTGTAAGTAGCTGCGAGGCAACTGCGTCTTTTCGTTGCCTCGCGGCTACTTACACATCCGGCCGAGCGCCACACCAACCGCTCATCATCACAGTGCCGACGTACTAAGCCGCTTGATTACACCCGGATTTTTTGGCCAGCTGCAGTTGCTGCTGCGCTTTTTCCAAAAGCCCCGCTGGGCTGTCCGAGGCGCCGGGGATGGCGGCGCACACGCCCACGCTGATGCTGATGTAGCGCAGCACCGCCGAGCGGGGGTGATGAACGCGCATTTCGCGCACCCGCTCGGCCATGAGATGGCCGATCTTCAGCGCCTGCTCTTGCGTGAGGCCCGGCGCAAACGCAATCAAGCTGCCGCCGTCGATGCGCGCGGTCACATCGCTCGAGCGGCGCAGGCATCCGGACACGACATGCGCCACGCGGCGAATGGTTGAATCCCCCGCAGCTCGCCCAAACGTATTGTTGTAAAGATCCAGTGCATCGATGTCCACCGCAAATACGGCGATGCTGCGTTGCTCGCGATGCGCCACCGCCCAGTCGCGTTTCAACAATTCTTCCAGATATGCCAGCGTGAACAGACCGGTCAACCGGTCGTCGCGGATGGCCATCGCAGTAGGCTGGTGGGCGCCGCTCAAGGTGTCCTTGGCGACTCTGGGGTCGATGCGCAAGCGCTCGCCGGCGTCGCGATGATGCCCGGCAAAATGCGTGACGCAGCCGTCCGGATGACGCAGCGGCATCACGTTCATTTCGTTCCAAAACAAGGTGCCGTCTTTGCGGTAGTTGCGCAGCAGCGCGCGGTAGTTTTCGCCCCGGCTCAAAGCATCGCGCAATCGGTGGCGTCCGTCCTGTTCCCGATCGTCGGCCTGGAGCAGGCGTAGATTTCGTCCGATGAGCTCCGCGGCGGAATAGCCCGTCAAAGCCTCAAACGCGGGATTGGCATAGATTACGGGGTGGTCGGTGGCCTGGGCATCGACCAGCACGACACCCTCAGGCGATGACTCGACCAGGCGGCGATACATGTCGGGGTCAAACCCGGTCATGACTCCCCTCCGTCAGCACCAGCGGCGGCGTTGCCGAAAGATTTGCGATTGACATCACGGTTTGCTGCCACTGCTGGTCCGCTCCAAGATTCTCCGGGGCCTCTCCGCGTGCCCTCATCCGTACCACCCGAGCCTGCGAGGCCGGCGAGCCCAGGTCCGGCCCGAAGTGGTCGAGCACCGACTTTACCGCTTGTCTGTCGTTACAAATGGGGAGGACGTCGCAACCTGCAGCAAATGCCAGCTCGGCGCGCTCGATGACACCCCCAAAGGCCGCCGCGCCGGCCATGGTCAGGTCATCCGCAAAGACGCAGCCGTGGAACTTAAGTTCGCCCCGAAGCACGCCGTTGATCCAACTCTTGGAGAGGCTGGCCGGCAGGGCGTCGATGGCCGGAAACACCACATGGGCCCCCATGACCCCGGCCACATTGTTCTCGATCAGCAGCCGATAGGGGCGGATATCCCCCTCCAAATCGACGAAATTGCGCCGGTCCACGGGCAGCGCCACGTGCGAGTCGGCAATCACCGCACCATGTCCGGGAAAATGCTTGGCGACGGCGGCCATGCCGGCCTCGCGCATGCCCGACATGTAGGCCACCGCCAGGGCCGCGACGCTGTCCGGGTCACTGTGAAAGGCCCGATCGCCGATGATCTCGCTGACGCCGTAATCGAGGTCGACGCAGGGGGCAAAGCTGAAATCCACACCCACTGCCCGCAGTTCGCTCGCCATCAGCCAGCCGACGGATTGGGCCAGGGCCAATCCCTCGCGGCGATCCTCGTCGTATCGCCGGCCCAAAGCCCGCGCCGCGGGCAGCCTCGTAAAGCCTTCGCGAAAGCGCTGTACGCGTCCGCCTTCATGATCCACGGCGATCAATAGGTGCGGACTTCGCACACCGCGGATGGCGTCCGTCAATGCACTGAGCTGGGCCACGTCGCGATAGTTGCGGCTGAACAAAATGACGCTGCCCACCAACGGATGGGAGAGCACGCGGACGTCCTCAGGCGTCAACTCGGTGCCGCCGATGTCGACCATGAGCGGACCCAGGCTCAAAGGGACCTCTCGAACACCGCGATGGATTCGACGTGCGTCGTATGCGGAAACATGTCCATTACCCCCGCTGCGCTCAGCGTGAAACCGTGTTCGGCGACCAAAATCCCCGCATCCCGCGCCAAACTGCCTGGATGGCAGGAAATATACACGACCCGGCGGGGCCGCCAATGGCCCATGCGCGTCAACAGCTCCACGGCGCCGGCGCGCGGCGGATCCAGCAGCACCAGATCGTAGCGCTCGTCCGCCCACGCCCCAAAACTCTTCGGTTCGAACAAGTTCTGCACGGCAAACCGCGCATTGCCGATGCCGTTGCGCGCGGCATTGGCGAGTGCTTTGGATACCAGCAATGCATCGCCTTCCACACCCAGCACCTGCCGGGCTCGGCGCGCCAGCGGCAGCGTGAAGTTGCCCAGACCGCAGAACAAATCGAGGACCGCATCGCCCGCTTCGGGCCGCAATAGAGCGATTGCCGCATCGACCATCGAGGCATTGATGTCGCGGTTGACCTGGATGAAATCGACGGGTCCGAATTCAATCACGACGCTGCCGCCGTCCACCGCGTAGTTCAGCGGCGCATAGTCCGCCCGCACCGCGCGCACCGTCTCCAGCCCGCCGGTCTGCAGGAAAATCTGCAGGCCGCGCGCAGCACCGAACGCCGAGATTTTTTCCAGGTCACCGGCATCCGGCGCCTGCAGCACGCGAAAAACCAATGCCGTGGCGTGATCGCCCGCTGCGACTTCCACTTGCGGGATTTTCTCCCGGATGGCGAGCGTTTCGGTCAACGCCGCGAGCTCCGCAGGCAGGCTCGCGAGCGGCGCCAGCAATACCTCGCAGCGCTTGATGTCGGCGATGTACGGCTTTTCGCGCTCGCGAAAACCCGCAAGCACACGGCCCTTCTTGTGAACATACTTGATGCCGAGCCGCGCGCGGCGGCGGTAGGCCCAGTCAGGGCCGCGCAGCGGCGGCAGTACCCGCGCGGGTTGAACATTGCCGATGCGCTGCAGATTCTCAAGCAATTGACGCTCTTTTGCCGCCAGTTGAGCGGCGGCAGACAGATGCTGCAGCGTGCACCCGCCGCATACGCCGAAATGCGCGCAGCGCGGGACCACCCGATCCGGCGACGCAACCAGGACATCGACCAAGCCCGCTTCGTCCATTTGCCGGCGCCGCTTGAGCACTCGAAAGCGCACACGCTCGCCGGGCAGCGCGCCGTCGATGAATACCGCCTTGCCGTCGACCCGCGCGACCCCGCGGCCATCGTGCGCAAGATCGACGATGTCGGCCTCCTGCACCGGGCCGGCGCTTAAGTCTCGGGCCACGCTGCGGAAAATTCTTTGAGGTGCGCGGCGCTCGACTCGGCCAGCAACTTGCGCACTCGCGCGAGCTCGTGCGCATGGCCGTTCGCGTCCAGGCGTCCGCGTATCAGTTCGAATCGCAGATAAATGAGGTAGGTATTCAGCACGTCGGTTTCGCAGTAGTCGCGGATGCGCTGCAAGCCGCCCTCGAGGTATGTCGGCCAGACATCGGCGCCGTGCATGCCCAATTTCCCGGGGAAACTGAGCAAGGAAGCGATGTCCTGCAGGCTGGCCCGGCCGCGGCCTTGAAACCCGGACAAGATATCCATGAGATCCATGTGCCGCCAATGAAAACGGCTCAAGTAGTTGCTGTATCGGAAGCTTTGATCAGAATCACCCAACTCCCAGTAACGTGCGGCCGGCACGCTGTGCAGAAGACTGCGATAGTGCAGTACCGGGAGGTCGAAACCCGC
>DATHFB010000042.1:0-6730 GCA_035318305.1 Steroidobacteraceae bacterium
GATCGCCTTGATCCAGTTGAGCTCATGACTCCAGGCGATGCGCGGGATGCTCTTAGGTACAGCCGCCGCCGCTTCCCCGAGCGACTGCGGATACAGCCGCGGATTGGCGCCGTAGGTGTTGTGCAAGAGGATGCCTTTCTCGCCGACGAAAATGACGCCGCCTTCGCTCGCCAGTACAACCTCATCCGGCAGAGCGTCCGGGCGGGGCGGATAGATGCCGCCGTCGTACCACGACAGCTTCACGGCCGGCTGCGAACCGCGCGCCGCAAATTGATAGTGCACGGAGGTTGATATCGGATAGGACACCGGTATGCGCTGCACGCGATTGGGCGGCGTGGCGGGATCGGTGTTGGCCGCAGGTGTGGTTCCCCACGGGGTAGAGGTTGCCTCGATGCTGGAAGGGTAGGTCAGGCCCAAGGCCCAAAAGGGATGGTCGATGAGATGAGCGCCCATGTCGCCCAGTGCGCCGCATCCAAAATCAAGCCAGCCGCGCCAGTTGAAGGGATGGTAGACCGGGTGATACGGGACATTTTCCGCTATCGGCCCGACATACATGTTCCAGTCGAGTCCTGCGGGCGGGGAGCCGCCGCTGCCCATCGCGGCGGCGAGCACATCCTGCACATGACGAAACGTCCAAAGATTGCCGAAACCGCCGGGAACTTCGGCCGGCGTCATGCCGGTCGGGCGCGGCAGTCCCTGCGGCCAGTAAACCACCGGCCGATTGGTCCAGACGTGCACCTCGTGCACCGGACCTATGACGCCTGCGCCAATCCACTCGTTGACGAGTCGGGCACCTTCGCCCGAATGACCTTGATTCCCCATCTGGGTCATCAGCTTCGGCTTTGCGAGCGCCTTCGCGCGAAGAACGCGCGCCTCGTGCACTGTGGCCACCAGCGGTTTTTGCACATAGACGTGTTTGCCGGCATCCATCGCCGCATTGGCAACCACCGCATGCAAATGGTCGGGCGTTGCCACCAAGACGCCGTCAATACTCTTGTCTTTCGCGAGCATTTCGCGAAAGTCGCCGTAGCGCTTCGCCTTGACGAACTGCTGCTGCAGCCTCGCGCCCTCGGGCCGCGGGTTGCCCTGCGCATCGGTCAACAGGACCTTCACTCGACTTTCGCTATAGGCGAAGTCGACATCGCAGACGGCGCCGATATGGTCGGTTTGCGCCACCCGCAGCGCATTCTGCGATCCCATGCTGCCGAATCCGACGACGGCGATATTCGCGGTATCGCTGGGCGCCTGCTTGCCGCGTCCGAGTACCCGGCTCGGAAGGATCAGCGGCGCACCCGCGACCACCATGGCACCGAGCGTTGCTTTGCCGGCGCCCGCGACAAACTCGCGGCGAGTCAGGTCTTTCTTCGTCGACATCAGAACGCTCCTTGACGCAATGGCATGGGGCAACAACCAGCAAGAATACTAGAGTCGGCAACCCCTCAGTGTAGCGCGGGCAAAGAGCTGCACGTACGCCGGTGTTTTGACTTCAAAGCGCGAACCCACCACGATAGCGAACGTTCTGGGGGGTGCTCATGAGTCCAGTTCTATCGAAATACCGTGTGTTGGCCGGTGTCGGGCTGTGGCTGGCGCTGGCGCCGGCCACATGGCCGCAGCAGCCGCAGTCGCAAACGCGCCCACAGCCGCCGCCGGTCGCCGCCGCGGCGATTCCTGAAGCTCCACAAATCCTGTTCCAGGATTTATACAGGGCGGTGCAAAGTGCTCAGCTGTTTGCCGACAGCAAAACCTTTGCCGATGCCATTCCCAAGTTCGCGCCCGAGGAGATTCTGGCGCGCTATCGTGAGGCCAAACCGGTCTCGCCGGAGACGCTGAAAAACTTCGTCGCGGCCAATTTCTCGATGCCGGGTGATGCCGCGACGCCCGCTGATGCCGCACCCGCGGCCGCGAAGTCCACCAATGAGCGCGCCTCCATTACCGGCCATATCGACTCACTGTGGGATCAGCTGACGCGTTCCACCAAAACCGCGCCGCGCTATTCCTCGTTGTTGTCGCTGCCCGAACCCTACGTCGTGCCGGGCGGGCGTTTCCGCGAAATGTACTATTGGGATTCGTACTTCACGATGCTCGGGTTCGCCGAGAGCGGCCGACAGGACCTGCTCGAGCACATGGTGCGCAACTTCGCCTATTTGATCGATACCTATGGGCACGTGCCGAACGGCACGCGTAGCTATTACTTGAGCCGCTCGCAGCCGCCGCTTTTCTACGCCATGGTCGGATTGCTGAGTCCCCAGGATCCCGCGGTCTCCTACGCGCGCTACCTGCCGGAGCTGCGTCGTGAGCACGCTTTCTGGATGGAAGGGGAGGCGGGACTGAAGCCTGGTATCGCGCATCGCCGCGTCGTCGCCATGCCCGACGGCGCCGTTCTCAACCGCCACTGGGACGACGCAGACACGCCGCGCGATGAATCCTATCGCGAAGACGCGGAACTCGCGCGCAGCAGCGGGCGCAATGCGCCGCAACTTTATCGCGACTTGCGTGCCGCGGCCGAAAGCGGCTGGGATTTCGGCTCGCGCTGGTTCGCCGATGGCAAGAGTCTCGCGACCATCAATACCACCGAGATCGTTCCGATTGATCTCAACAGCTTGTTATTCGGCCTCGAACAGGCCATCAAGGCCGGGTGCGCGCGCGCCAAAGATACAGCCTGCGTCGGCGAGTTCACGCAGCGCGTGGCGGCGCGCCGCAAGGCGGTGAATCGCTATTTATGGGATGCGGCCGACGGCGTGTATCGCGATTATGCCTGGGTGAAACAGACGCAGGTGCCGCGAGTCTCCGCGGCGACCGTCTATCCGCTCTTTGTCGCGATGGCGGACAAGCCGCAGGCTGCCGCCGTGGCACGGGTGGTCTCGCGCGATTTGCTGAAAGCCGGCGGCATTGTCGCCAGCCCGCTGACCACCGGTCAGCAATGGGATGCTCCCAACGGTTGGCCGCCCTTGCAATGGATGGGTATCTCGGGTTTACGTCAATATTCTATTTTGCCGCTGGCCGAGACCATCGCCTGTCGCTGGATGAGCGGTGTCAATCGCGTGTACGCCGAGAACGGCAAGCTGGTGGAGAAATACGATGTCGTGGCCACCGGGCGCCCGGGCGGCGGCGGTGAGTATCCAAATCAGGACGGCTTCGGCTGGACCAACGGCATCATGCGCAAGCTGATATCGCTGTATCCCAAGGATGCTGCGCTCAGCGATCCTAAAACGTGCCTGGCGCCTGCCGCATAGGGTCGAGGGTCGCCGATAACGCCCGCCTATCGGTTGATAACTCTCGTTTATCGAAAGATGGAATCGATTGGACACATATATCAGCGGACACCATACTGAAAGCCCTATTGAACGGAGCTGATAAGTGACCAGTCCGGTGATCCCCATTGCGCGCGCAGGTGCGACAAAACAGCGGAAACGCCAGGCCCCCAAGGGCCGGCCCGTCATTCCCCAGGCGCTCGCCGAGGTTCAAGAATTAATGGGACCGGCGCCGTGGCGGCACGACCTATTGATCGAATACCTGCATCGCATCAACGACCGGTATTACCAGCTTGGCGCGCCGCATTTGGCCGCCTTGGCCAGGTTGCTCGGGCTCGCGCAAACAGAAGTCTACGAAGTGGCCACCTTCTATCACCACTTTGATGTGGTGAAGGAGAAGCCGGACGGGTCGCTGCCGGCGCCGCCGGCCTTGACGGTGCGCGTGTGCGACGGCTTGAGCTGCGAAATGGCGGGCGCGAAGGCGCTGCTGGAAAAGCTGCCTGCACTGCTTGGCCGTGAAGTGCGCGTAATCCCGGCTCCTTGCGTCGGGCGCTGTGAACAGGCGCCGGTGGCCGTGGTTCACCAGAAGCCCGTGCCGGGCGCGACGCTCGAGTCGGTGCGCAGCGAGGTGCAAGCGCAGAATTTGTACGATCATCCAGGCAACTTCATCGACTTCGACGCGTATGTGCTCGGCGGCGGTTATTCCCTGCTGCGCGACTGCGTCGAGCATCGACGCGATCTCGAGAGTGTGTTGAAGACCATGGAGGATTCCGGTCTGCGCGGCTTGGGCGGCGCCGGGTTTCCGACGGGCCGCAAGTGGCGCATCGTGCGAGCCGAAACGGCGCCGCGGATGCTGGCGGTGAACATCGACGAAGGCGAACCCGGCACCTTCAAGGATCGGGTGTATCTGGAGCGTGACCCGCACCGTTTCCTCGAAGGCATGCTGATCGCCTCCTGGGCAGTCGGCATTTCGGCGATCTATATTTACTTGCGCGATGAGTACCACGGTTGCCGCGAGTTGCTGGAAGCCGAGCTTGCCAAGCTGCAGGACAATCCGCCGGTGCCTTTGCCCAAAATCGAGCTGCGGCGCGGCGCGGGCGCGTACATTTGCGGCGAAGAATCGGCGATGATCGAATCGATCGAAGGCAAGCGCGGCATGCCGCGTCTGCGGCCGCCTTACGTCGCCCAAGTCGGCTTATTCGGCCGCCCCACGCTGGAACATAATTTCGAGACGCTTTTTTGGGTGCGCGAGTTGCTCGAGCGAGGCGCGCCGTGGTTCGCGGAACAGGGGCGCAACGGCCGCAAGGGGTTGCGAAGCTTTTCGGTATCGGGCCGCGTGAAAAACCCCGGCGTCAAACTGGCGCCTGCCGGCATTACGGTGCGGCAATTGATCGACGAGTTTTGCGGCGGCATGAAAGAGGGCCATATTTTTTACGGCTATCTGCCGGGAGGCGCGTCGGGAGGCATTCTGCCGGCATCGCTCGGCGATATTCCGCTGGACTTCGATACCCTGCAGCCCTACGGCTGCTTCATCGGCTCGGCTGCCCTCATCGTGCTCTCGAATCAGGACACGGCCAAAGCGGCGGCGCGCAACATGATGCGTTTCTTCGAGCACGAATCCTGCGGCCAGTGCACGCCGTGCCGGGTGGGAACCGCGAAGACCAATACGCTGATTGCCAAGGATGACTGGGACAAGCCGCTGCTGGCCGAGCTGTCGCAGGTGATGCGCGATGCATCCATTTGCGGCCTGGGCCAGGCTGCGCCGAATCCCGTTGATACCGTCATCAAATACTTTCCCAACGAACTGACTTAGAGAAGCCCATGAACGCCGTCACCCGCGAGATGCGGAACCTTGCAGACGCCCCAACCGTCACGTTTGTGCTCGATGGCCGCGAGATCACTGCTCCGGCCAATGAAACCCTGATCGAGATCGCGGATCGTCTCGGCATAGAAATACCGCGTCTTTGCTACATGGCGGGAATGGAGGCAGTGGGGAACTGCCGCTCCTGCATGGTTGAAATCAAGGGCGAGCGGGTGCTTGCCGCATCGTGCTGTCGTACGGCCACTGCCGGTATGCAAGTGACAACGAACAGCGAACGCGTGCGCAAGTCGCAGCAGCTGGTCATTGAACTGCTGCAGTCGGATATGCCTGAAAGGGAGTACACCCGCCACAACGAAGTCGACGAATGGGCGGTGAAGCTGAAAGTGGGCAAGCCCCGCTTCGCGCCGCGCCCCGCCGTACAAGCAGACCTGTCGCATGCCGCCATCGCGGTGAACCTCGATGCCTGCATCCAATGCACGCGCTGCGTGCGCGCCTGCCGCGATGAGCAGGCCAACGATGTCATTGGCTTAGCCTCGCGCGGCCAACACGCGAAAATCGTATTCGACATGGACGATCCGATGGGCGCTTCGACCTGCGTGGGCTGCGGAGAGTGCGTGCAGGCCTGTCCCACCGGCGCCTTGATGCCGGCGCGCGATGTCGCGCTGTCGATCCCCGATAAGTCGGTCAAGTCGCTGTGCCCGTATTGCGGCGTCGGCTGCCAGCTCACGTACCACGTCAAAGACGACAATATTCTCTACGTGGAAGGACGCGACGGTCCTGCCAATCATTCGCGGCTGTGCGTGAAGGGCCGGTATGGATTCGACTATGCGCGCCACCCGCAGCGTCTCACCGTGCCGCTCATCCGCCGCGCCGATGCGCCGAAGTCCGGCGAATTCGTCATGGATCCCGACAATGTCATGCAGGTGTTTCGCGAAGCCACCTGGGAAGAAGCCATTGCCTTGGGCGGCGGCACGCTGCGCAAGCTGCGCGACACCTACGGCCCGAAGTCGCTTGCCGGCTTCGGCTCAGCCAAGGGCAGCAACGAGGAAGCCTACTTATTTCAGAAATTGGTGCGGCTCGGCTTCGGCAGCAACAATGTCGATCACTGCACGCGGCTGTGTCACGCCTCGAGCGTAGCTGCATTGCTCGAAGGTATCGGCTCGGGTGCCGTGAGCAATCCGGTCATGGACGTCACCAAAGCAGCGGTCGTGATCCTGATCGGCGCGAATCCCACGGTCAATCACCCGGTGGCGGCAACGTTCCTGAAGAACGCCATGCGCAACGGCACCAAGCTCATTGTCATGGATCCGCGGCGCAGTGAATTGGCACGCACCGCGTATCGCTTTTTGCAATTCAAGGCCGACACCGATGTGGCGCTCTTGAATGCGATGATGCACGTCATCATCGAGGAGAACCTGGTCGATCCGACATTTATTGCCGATCGCACGCTTGGCTATGCGGAATTGGCCAAGAATGTTCAGGGCTACAGCCCGGAATTGATGGCGCCGATCTGCGGCATCCCGGCGGATACGATTCGCGAAGTCGCGAGACTGTACGCCACCAGTTCCGGCTCGATGATTCTGTGGGGCATGGGCATCAGCCAGCATGTCCACGGCACCGACAATGCTCGCTGTCTCATCGCGCTGGCGTTGATGAC
>DATHFB010000043.1:0-19114 GCA_035318305.1 Steroidobacteraceae bacterium
ACTGCCGCGTGACGCCCATCCGGTCCCGCGAACGCCTTACTGAAATGATTCGCACATTGTCGCCGCGCCGCGTGATCACCGCTGACCAATGCTTCGCATCCATCTTTACTATACCAAGCACTCAGGCAGCGGGAATAGCAGCTATGCTCCTAATCCTCACAGCAAATCGCGCAGTTTCGCGTAGCCCGAGCGGCTGATGGGCAACTCGGTCTTGTCGTTGAGAATGGCAATGCGGCTGTCCTTTTCGGATAGCTCTATTTTTGCCAGCCGCGACACATTCAGAATAAAGCGGCGGTGGATGCGCAGGAATCCCTTCGCCGCGAGCTGCTCCTCGAGCTCGCCGAGCGTTTGTTCCTTCAAGTAGCTGCGTCCGGCCGCGCGGATCGATACGTAGTCGTCCTGCGCTTCGATGTAATCGATTTGGTCGACCGGGATCACGTGCACATGGGAGCGATCCCGGATGAGCAGGCGGTCAATGGCGGAGCCCTCGCGGTGGGTCTCGAGCAGCTCGCGTGCAGGAATCGGCTGGCGCCGGCTGATGCGCGACCGCGCCAGATGCAGCGATTCGGCGAAGCGCTCCGGCCCGAATGGCTTGAGCAGATAGTCCACCGCGTGCACCTCGAAGGCGCGCAAGGCGTAGTCGTCGTAGGCCGTCGTGAATACGACGCCTGCGGCATCGCGGCCGATCAGGTCCAACACTTCGAATCCGTCCAGCTTCGGCATCTGGATATCCAGGAACAACAGGTCCGGCTTCAATTCATTGGCCGCTTTCACCGCTTCCAGGCCATTGGTGCATTCGGCCACGACACGCACGTCGGAATGTTGTTCCAGATATTCCCGGATGAGCGCGCGTGCAGGTGCTTCGTCGTCGACGATCACGACGGTGAGTTGCTTGGGCTCAAGCATTCGCGTTCGTCCCGTCGGGCGCCTCGAAGGGCAGAGTGACTTTCGCGGTGAACTCGCCCGGCCCCTCGTCGATCTCGAGCCGCCCGGCAACGCCAAATTGCGATTGCAGACGCTGGCGCACCAAAGAAAGACCGAAGCCGGAGCGCTTGTGCCGCGGACGATCCGGATCGCAGGGATTGGTAACCCGCACTACCAACATCGAATGCTCCCTTTCCGCGCGAATGGTGACGGTACCCCCTTCGAGCAGGTGGGCGATGCCGTGCAGCACCGCATTTTCGGCCAGAGGCTGCAGGATCAGTGCGGGCACCCTGGCGCTGAGGGCCTGTTGGCTGGTCTCTTTGAACACATTGAGCCTGGCGCCGAGCCGCACCTGCTCGATGGAGAGATAACGCTCGACGATGTTCAATTCTTCCTGCAACGAGATTCTCTGCGCGGCGCCGAGCCGCAAAGTATCACGCAGAAAATCCGCGAGCAGCAGACACATCTTGCGTGCAGCCGAAGGATCGCGAGCGGTAAGCGAACTGATCGAGTTCAGGCTGTTGAAGAGGAAGTGCGGATCGAGCTGGGCGCGCAACGCCTTGAGCTCGGCTTCGCGCGCCAGCAGGCCGGCTTCGAGCGAGCGCCGTTCGGCGTGCTGCGAGGCAGTGGACGCGATCAGCACGTAATGAAATGCCGTGGCGAGCCAGAACAGCAGTGCGCCCACTACGAAAAGCAGCCAGGGTTGCGCCAAATACAGCTGTGGCTGCAGACCGATGTTGAGCGACTCCAGCAGCCTGGCCCAACCCCAAGCCAGCGCCACGCATAGACCACCCACGGTCGCGGCCGCGCTGACATGTGCGGGCACGGCGCGCCAGGTTAAATCTTCCTTGCTGATCGGAAATGCCTGGCACAGGTAGTACGCCGACAGCCCAATGAACGCGTAAATCATCATCAGTGGTAAAAAGAAAACCGCCGCCGTGACCCAAGCGCCTTGACGGCCCAGGCCGATGATCAGCACGATACCGATGGGGAGGCATCCCAATAAATACAGGCCAAGCTGCTTCGCATCGGCGAGGATGGGATGCATTCAATTGCTGATTTCGACGCCGCCCATGACCACGGTGCCGCGCACCAGGAGATGCTGCGCCGGATTGGAGGGCACCGAGCGCGTCTTGTCATGCACTCCGCCCAATAGCGGCACGACTTCTTGCGACACGGTCCAATTGGGCGGAACGAAAATATTGACGCCGCCCATGATGACGAACACGTCAACCACCGCGAGTTCACCGGAACTCATCAAAGCATCGCGTAAGTCGAGTTCACATCCGCCCATGAATGCCGTCGTCTCGGCGCCGCGGAATACGGATTTTCCCCAACGGCGTTTGCTGCTGCTGAGCAGCGAAAACAGCGACGCATGCACAGGTTCGCCGGAACTTGGCGCCGCGGAATTGAAACCACTCGGCGCCTGCCCTGTCGGGGGGGCGCCGGTTGCGGGGCCCGCGCCGGGCAGATCGGGGGATGCGCCGGAGCGGGAACCCTGACTGCGCATCATGATTCTGGCGCCAAAGAACACCAACAAGAGGGGCAGGATGAATTCCCATAGATCGAGGCTCACCAGGCCGAGCGTGTTGAGCAAAAGCCAGCCGCCGACGACAATGAGCACCAGAGCCCGCAATGCACTGTGCCGTTCTCCGCGCTGTAGCATGGCCAGGCCGACAATGATCAGAGCGGCCGGCCAAAAGCGCAGCAGGTGATTGGCCTGCAGTACGCCGAGCTGGTCGAGAGCCAACACGACGCCCATCAGGACAAGGCAAACGCCGATGATGAATTTTGGCGGGATGCTGCTATTGGGTGGCACGTAGATCCTCGTCCGAACGTCTGCTGTGATCGCGTAACCCGCGAATGATGGTCATGAAACCCAATCCGGCCAATAGCACCGGAACGCTGAGCTGGACATAGGCCCAATCGGTCATGGTATTGGCAAGCAGCCAATCCCCCGCCAGAAGCAAACCCCAGCCCTGCTGATGGCGCTCCTTGAGCGTGGCAACCATCTGCACGAAGGCTAGCACAATGACGATCAGAGGCCAGCTGTGGGCAAGGTCGACGGAATGCAGCAGCCCCGCGGGCTGCCGCGTCAGCAATACGCCTGCCGTGACCAGGGCGACCCCGGTCAGCAAGCTGCCTGTGAAAGGATCTTTGATTCGCGTGTTCATGTGCGGGATCTCCATTCGTTGTTCGACGATTGCATGCTGTCCCAAGCGCCTCCAAGCATCACGCGATTTTCGGCCAATTGCGCCTATTCCCCGGTGAACGACCGCAGCCCGCAGCGCCGCCCGGGCCGGGTCTTCGGCCGCATGCATCGCCATATACTTTATATTTAAACTATTGACATAGTGGTATAATGAAGCATGAAGCGAATTGTCAGCATGGGCGGCGGCCCCGCCGGCTTGTACTCCGCGATTCTGTTTAAAAAGGCCCTGCCCGGCGCGAGCGTCGAGGTTTTCGAACGCAATCGCCCGGAAGACACCTTCGGTTGGGGCGTAGTGTTTTCGGACAAGACCATGGGCAATTTCCTGGAGGCGGACGCGCCTTCGCATGCCCGCATCGCCGATGAGTTTTATCATTGGGACGACATCGACGTGCACTTCAAAGGGCGCACCATCCGTTCCGGCGGCCATGGCTTCGCGGGCATCTCGCGCCGCACCCTGCTCGGTATCCTGCAGAAGCGCGCCGCGTCCCTCGGTGTGAAGCAATCGTTTCAATGCGAACTGGACGACACCCGGCAATTCGATGACGCGGATCTGGTGATCATTGCCGAAGGCGCCAACAGCAAGGCGCGCACGCAACAGGCTGAGAAATTCGACCCCAGTATCGAAGTGCGCAAGTGCCGCTACATCTGGCTGGGCACGACGCAAAAGTTTTCGGCGTTCACCTTCGCCTTCGAGAAAACTGAATTTGGATGGTTTCAGATTCACGCCTACCAATTCAGCAAGGATCTGTCCACGGTCATCGTCGAGACGCGCGAGGAGACCTGGGCGGCGCACGGTCTCGACAAGGCCGATATCGACCAGTCGATTGCATTTTGCGAGAAATTGTTCGCCGCCTATCTCGGCAATGCGCCGCTGCTGTCCAACGCACGGCACTTGCGCGGTTCAGCGTGGCTCAATTTCAGTCGCGTGGTATGCCGGCGTTGGCACGACGGCACGCGGGTGCTGATCGGCGATGCGGCGCACACCGCTCACTTCTCGATCGGCTCGGGCACCAAGCTCGCCATGGAAGACGCGATTTCGCTGGTGCGGCACGTGAGCCATGCGAAAGACGTCCCGAGCGGCCTCGAGTCGTATCAGACCGAGCGCGGCGTCGAGGCGCTGAGACTGCAGAATGCGGCGCGCAATCGCATGGAATGGTTCGAAAATGTGGCTCGCTATGAAAACATGGAGCCGCTGCAATTCGCCTACAGCCTGTTGTCCGGAAGTCAGCGCATCGGTCATGCGAACCTCAAGCTGCGCGACTCGCAGTTCATCGACCGGATCGAGACGAATTTGGCGCGCAGCAACGGGGTTGCGCAACCGCGGCCGCCGATGTTCCTGCCGTTTCGGCTGCGCGACATGCAGCTGGTCAATCGGGTGGTGGTATCGCCCATGGCCCAGTATCGGGCAGTCGACGGCGTGCCCGGCGATTGGCACTTGGTCCATTACGGTGCGCGCGCAACGGGCGGCGCGGGCCTTTTGTTCACGGAGATGACCTGCACGTCGGCGGACGCTCGCATCTCACCGGGCTGCACGGGCTTATGGAATGAGACGCAGGGCGCCGCTTGGCGGCGCATCGTGGAGTTCGTGCACGCGGAATCCCAGGCACGGTTTTGTCTGCAACTCGGCCACTCGGGCCGGAAAGGGTCCACCCAATTGGGCTGGCAGGAAGCTGACCACCCGCTCGCGGGCGGCAACTGGCCGTTGGTGGCGCCCTCGCCGCTTCCCTATCTGCCGGGCATCAGTCAGGTGCCGCAAGCGATGACGCCGATGCAGATGGAATCCGTGACAAGCGATTTTGTCCGGGCGGCGACGCTCGGCGCAGCAGCGGGTTTTGACATGCTCGAGTTGCACATGGCGCATGGCTACCTGCTGGCGAGCTTTCTGTCGCCGTTGACGAATGTCCGGGACGATGAATACGGAGGATCCGTGGAAAATCGCTTGCGATACCCTCTGCAAGTGTTGCGCGCGGTGCGCGCCGCATGGCCGGCCGCGAGGCCGTTGAGCGTGCGGCTATCCGCGTGCGATTGGGCCGAAGGCGGAGTCAGCGAGTCGGACGTGATTTCGATCGCCCGCGCCATGGCGGCGGCCGGCGCCGATATTCTGCACATCTCCAGCGGCCAGACGATCGCGACGCAACGGCCGATTTATGGCCGCATGTGGCAGACGCCGTTGGCCGACATGGTGCGTAACTTAGCCGGCGTTCCCACCATTGCCGTGGGCAATATTTTCGAGGCCGATCACGTCAATTCCATTATCGCGGCCGGCCGCGCGGATCTTTGTGCGATCGCGCGCCCGCATCTGGCGCACCCTTCGTGGACGCTTGCAGAAGCGGCTGCACAGGGATTTACCGAGCAATGGTGGCCAGAACCGTACCGCTCCGCCAAATCCCAACTCGAGCGCGCGGCGGAGCGTGCCGCGGCGGCGGGAGGCGCCGTATGAACGACAGCGGACCACTCAAGGGCCGCCACGCACTCGTGACGGGCGGCGGCCGCGGCATCGGCGCCAGCATCGTGCGATCGCTGGTCGGTCAAGGGGCCAGGGTGAGCATGCTTGGACGCACCGCGGCGACGCTCGAAGCGCTGGCAGTGGAATTGAAATCCAACGGTGCGCAGACTTTTTGTGCGACTGCCGATGTCAGCAAGCGCGAGTCCGTGGATGCCGCGTTTGCAGCCGCACGGACCCTGTTCGGCCCCATCGAGATTCTGATCAACAACGCCGGCCAGGCTATGAGCGCGCCGATCACCAAGCGCGATGATGGCTTGTGGGAGCGATTGCTCGCCATCAATCTGTCGGGCACGTACTTCGGCATGCAGGCGGCATTGCCGGACATGCTCCAGGGCGGCTTCGGGCGAATCGTCAACATCGCCAGTACCGCCGGGCTTACCGGCTACCCCTACGTCGCCGCCTATTGCGCGGCGAAACACGGCGTGATCGGATTGACGCGCGCCGTCGCCAGAGAAGTCGCCACGCGCAACATCACCGTCAATGCGGTTTGCCCGGGCTATACGGATACCGATCTGGTCAGAGAAGCTGCGGCGAAGATATCCGCCGTGACCGGTCGCAAATTGGAAGACGCGCTTCAGGCCATGACCAAGTCGAATCCCCAGGGGCGGCTCATTCAGCCGGACGAAGTTGCCAACGCGGTCGCGTGGCTGTGCCTGCCCGGCAGCGAATCGGTCACCGGGCAGAGCATCGTGGTCGCCGGCGGAGAATTGCTGTGAGCGCTGCCGTGGGAATGGACAGCCGCTTGACCGATGATCATCACGAGTCGCTGCGGCTGTGGCTGCGCTTGCTGACCTGTACGCATCTCGTGGAGACGCATGTGCGCAAGGCCTTGGCCAAGGAATTCAAAACAACGCTGCCGCGTTTCGATCTCATGGCCCAACTCGAGCGCGCGCCGCATGGCTTGCAGATGGGCGAGCTCTCCCGCCGCATGCTGGTAACCGGCGGCAACGTAACGGGAATCGTCGATCAATTGGAACGCGGCGGATTGATCGTCAGGACGGAAGACCCGGCCGATCGGCGTGCCTACCTGGTCAAGCTGACGAAGGAGGGCCGGCGTCTATTTGCTCAGATGGCCGCGGAGCATGAATCCTGGATCATAAAGCTCTTTTCCGGCATTCCTAAGCGCGAGCAACGCGCATTGCATGAATCACTGTCGCGCTTGCGCGGGCAACTGACCCGGGACACACCATGAAAGACTTGACCGACTACCAAGCCCAGCATTTTCTCTGGTCCGTGCAGAATCAGGTCGGCTGGATTACGCTGAATCGGCCGGAGAAGAAAAATCCGCTGACGTTCGACAGCTACGCGGAACTGCGGGATCTGGTGCGCCGCCTGCCCTATGCGGCAGACGTCAAGGTCGTGGTCATCAGCGGTGCGGACGGCAACTTCTGCTCGGGAGGCGACGTGCAGGAGATCATCGGTCCCCTGACGCGCATGAGCATGCCTGAGCTGCTGAACTTCACGCGCATGACCGGTGACCTGGTCAAGGCCATGCGCGCCTGCCCGCAGCCCATCATTGCGGCCGTCGATGGCGTATGCGCGGGGGCCGGCGCAATTTTGGCGATGTCATCCGATATTCGTCTGAGCACCCCTCGCTCCAAGACCGCATTTTTGTTTACGCGCGTGGGGCTGGCGGGCTGCGACATGGGCGCCTGCGCCATTCTGCCGCGAATCATCGGTCACGGCCGGGCGGCCGAATGGCTGCTGTCGGGCCGCAGCGTCGGCGCCGATGAAGCACTGGCGTGCGGATTCTACAGCCGCTTGGTTGCGGCCGAGGATCTGCGCACAGCGGCCGCGCAGCTGTCGCAAGAACTCGCGGACGGTCCGACATTTGCGCACGGCATGACCAAGACCATGCTGAATCAGGAGTGGAACATGGGGTTGGAACAGGCTTTGGAGTCCGAGGCGCAGGCACAGGCGGTCTGTATGAAGACCGAGGATTTTCGCCGCGCCTACGATGCGTTTTCCGCCAAGCAACGTCCCGCATTCAAAGGTAACTGAGCAATGAGCACTGAGACTTTGCAGCCGGCGGAATGGGCCCGCCCAAAAGGGTATGCCAACGGCATGGCGGCTCGCGGGCGCATGATTTTTATTTCCGGTCAGGTTGGCTGGGATGAGCAGGGGCGCTTCACGAGCGACAATCTGGCGGAACAAGTAAAACAGGCACTGCGCAACATCGTACGCGTCCTCGAAGAAGGACGGGCGGAGCCGCGTCACCTGGTTCGGCTTACCTGGTATGTCTTGAGCCGGGAAGCCTACCTGCGCGAAGCGCGTGAAATCGGCGCCGGTTACCGGGAGGTCTTGGGCAAACACTTCCCGGCCATGTCGGTCGTGGAGGTCCGGGGATTGGTCGAGCAGCGCGCCCTGGTGGAAATTGAAGCGACGGCGGTGATACCCGACGACGAAGCCGATGGCCGCTTGGCGCCCGCCTGAGCGCATCAAGTACACGCCGCTCGGCGCGCCGTGGCCGAATGCGGCTCAGCCGCGGAGTGCTCAAGTCGAGCGTCGTGCTTGATCCCTGATGGGCAGCCGGCGAATTCGCTTGCCCGTCGCCGCAAACACCGCGTTGCAAAGCGCCGGCGCAATGGGCGGGACACCCGGCTCACCGACGCCACCCAATGGGATGCTCCAATCTGTCGTCGGAATCAAGTGCACGCGGATGTCGCTGGGGGCCTCATTCATCCGAGTCACGCGATATTGGTGGAAGTTATCCTGTTGCGACCGGCCGCGCTTGAAAGTGATCTCGCCGAACATGGCCAGGCTCAGTCCCATGATGACAGCGCCTTCGAGCTGTGAGCGAATGCGTTCCGGATTGACTTGCGGACCGCAATCAAATGCCACATCCACACGCGGAACCTTAATTCGTCCTTGTTCGTCGATGTCCACTTCGACCACGGCAGCGGTGTAACTTAAAAAGCTGTAGTGGGCGGCCAATCCCTGACCGCGGCCGCGCGCGAGTGTCTTGCCCCAGCCGGCCTCATGGGTAACAGTCTCGACAACGTGCCGCAAGCGGCCGGTATCGACGGGATAGCGCTCCGGCGATTCGCCATAATTCCAGCTGTCTTGCTGGCTGCGCGGATCGATCTTGCGCGCCGGTCCGATCAGTTCCAACAAATAGTCGCGGTGATTCTTATTGGCACTCGCCGCCAGCTCCGACACAAACGACTGTATGGCAAAGGCGTGCGATATGTTGGATACGGAACGAAACCAGCCGATGCGGCAATGTGCGCTGGCTTCCGGGTTTTCCAGCCGCAGATTGGGAATATCATAGGGCATGTTGATAAAGCCCATTCCAAGCTCGGGGGGCACTTCGTGGTTTGTGCTTGGATCGAATATCGTCGCGAGCGAGGGCGCAACGCTGCGATGCAGCCACGCGTTGACCTTGCCGTCGGCGGCCACACCCGCTTTCAAGTATTCAACCGACACGGTATGCAGAAAATCGTGGTGCAGATCGTCTTCGCGAGTCCAGGTCACCTTGACGGGCCGCCCCTCCATCGCCTGCGACAAGAGCGCAGCCTCGGTGGCAAAGTCCGGCTTTGACTTGCGTCCGAACCCGCCGCCGAGCAGCGTCACATGTACCGTGACATTTTCCGGGGTAGTGCCAAGATGCTTTGCGACATCCTCGCGGGTCACTTGCGGCGCCTGCGTCGGTGCCCATACTTCGCACTTGCCATTCACGATGCGAGCCACAGCGGCGGGCGGCTCCATGGTTGCATGTCCAATGTGCGGGATGTAGTACTCCGCCTCTATTGATTTCGCACTCGACTGAAACGCCGTGTCGACGTTGCCCGACTCGCGTACCACCTTGCCGGGTTGCCGGGCGGATTCGTGGAGCGCGGCATGATAAGCATCGGAATCGTAACTGCCGTTGGCACCGTCCTCCCATTCGATTTTCAACAACTTGCGACCCGCGATGGCGGCGCCGGTGGAATTGGCAATGACGGCCACCCCGGCGAGGATGTGAAATTTAGCCGTCGCAACGGTCGCGGGCATCTGCAGCACCTTCTGCACGCCGGGTGCAGAGGCGGCGGCCGTGCCGTCGAACTGCTTGACGCTACCGCCCAGCACCGGGGAGCGTGCGATGACGGCGAAGCTCATGTCCTTAAACCAAGGGTCGATGCCGTATTGCGCTTTGCCGGTGACAATGTCGTGCCCATCGGCAAGCGGTACGCCGCCTTTGCCGAGGTAGCGAAACTCCTCCGGCGTTTTCAAGCGCAGCGCCTCCCGGGGAGGGACCGGCAGCTTGGCTGCTTGCTTTGCAAGCGCACCGTAGCTGAGCTTACGGCCCGTTTTCTGATGCACCACTTCATGATTGACGGCGCGGACTTCAGCGACCGGCACGCGCCAGGTCAATGCCGCGGCCTGCTCCAGCATCATTCTTGCAGCGGCGCCGCAATGACGCATGGGTTCGATAAAATGCCGCGTGCTGCGCGAGCCGTCAGTGTCTTGGTTGCCGTATTTCTCTTCATCGGCAGGCGCTTGCTGGACGCGGACTTTCGTCCAGTCTGCGTCTAATTCATCGGCGACGATGAGCGGCATGCCCGTGCGCACGCCTTGGCCCATTTCTGAGCGATGCACGACGATTGTTACCCAGCCGTCATCGCCGACCGCTACGAATACCAGAGGATTGTCGACGGTGCCGTGCGGCATGCCCTCGGCACCGTACTTTGGGGGATCCGACGGCGCCGCCTTCGCAATGCCCAGACCATCCGCGACCAGCAGCAGCCCGCCCATTGCCTGAAGGCGCAGCAAGAATTCGCGCCGACTTACGCCTTGGGATGAGGCCAATTCGTTAACAACGGCGCTCATGTTTTGCCTCCCTGATTGGCGGCCTGTTTGATGGCTGCTCGAATGCGAGTATAGGTTCCACACCGGCAGATATTCCCGGACATGGCGGCGTCAATGTCGGTATCGCTTGGGTTGGGTTTTGCTTGCAACAGAGCAACGGCCGACATGATTTGTCCAGCCTGGCAATAGCCGCATTGAGGCACATTGATCTCTTGCCACGCCCCTTGAAGCGCCGCGCCCACGGGCATTGCCCCGATGCCCTCGATGGTGGTGATTTTCTTTCCGACTGCCTGGTCAATGGGGAGTACGCAGGATCGCAATGCCTGACCGTCGATCAACACTGTGCACGCGCCGCACAACGCCATGCCGCAACCGTACTTGGTGCCCGTCATCCCTAGCAGATCGCGCAGAACCCAGAGCAGCGGCAACGTGGGCTCAGCGGAGATGGACACTGTCTGATCGTTGATCTGCAATTCCATACAACCCCCCGTGTGACGCTAATCGCGACCTGTTCCCGACAGTACTTTGACCACCCGCTTCTCGCCGGTGCCGGCAAAAGTCTGCTCTCGATTGAATTTCCGGGCAAGGCCACTGGAATCGGATCGGAAAGAAAATCGACTGATTTTCCTTCGGATGCGCGTTTTTGGCGGGCATAATGCTCGACTGCGTACGTCTGGCAATCGCTCGGATACCAACCAACGGGGTGAGCGGATGAGTGAGTGGCTGCGGCCGATTTTGGGTGCGGCTCTGCTGTTGGCCGGAGCCGCCGGCCTCGCTTACAAAGTAATCAGCGGCTATCAACACGCTTCGCCCGATGCTTTTATCAGCGTCCACAACCAAAACAGGCTGCCCGCCGCCTCGGCGGTGGATCACCCGACACAGGCAGCGACGGTTCCCGTGGATGTCGCTGCGCCCGCGCAGGGCGCCGCAAGTGCCGCGCAGACCGGGCCCACCACCGCCCCACCGGCTGCATCGGGAGACACGTTGGCCATTGCCTCGCGCGCCGTATCGAACGTCGTTCTTCCTGCCGAGGCGCAGGACAACCCCGCGTGCGTCCCAATAAAGGCTGAGCAGCGCGAGATAGAGGGCGGGCTCAAAAAACAGTATTCGCCGGAGCAGGGCCGCTTCATGCAGCGGCGCCTTCGTGAACTGGCGGAACAGTCAGTCAATCTCAACTGCGCTGAGTAGCGGTTTTGGCAGGCGTCATTATTGAATATATTGGACGAAGCTGATGGCCGCTTGGCGCCCGCCTAGAGAATTCTCGTTACGGGCGAACCTCAGAACTTGCACTCTTCGGCCATTCTTTTGCTCGCAGGGGCTGAGTTCGCAAAAGCAAAGCCCCGTTGCCGCTCTTCTTCATAGGCCGCTTCGCTGGTCAAAAGCTTGATCGTTTCGGGCGTGAATCTGCATTCGAGTTTCTTATCGTTTGGCATGACAATGGTGACGAGGCAGTTGCCGGCTTCTTTTCCTTTAATGATATTTTGGCCCGTGAAGCCGTGTACGAACGGGTGTGGGTAACTGTAGGTAAACGGCGTGCACGTCTTGAGATTGTCCAGATACTTGAGCGCGCTTGGGCCGCCGATCTCGTCCGCCGCGTAGGACTGGCTCAACACCGAGATACCCAGGCTCACGGTCAATATGAATTTGTTCATCAGGTCCCTCTCATTGGCGAGTTAGTTCAACGCGGCGATTGCGGGCACGGCCCTCCGGCGTGTCGTTTTTGGCCCGCGGTTGGGAGGCGCCGAAACCGCCGGTGGTCAACCGGTCGGCCTCGATGCCGTATCGTTCAACCATGGCTGTCTTGACAGATTGTGCGCGTCTGCGCGACAAATCCAGATTCGCTGCATCGCGTCCCACGTTGTCGGTATGGCCCACGATACTGAGCTTCCAACCGGGATTTTTCTTCAAAATGCCGGCGATCTCCTTGAGCACGGGTTCCGATACGGGGCGGATGTCGGCCCGCGCGAACTTGAAGTAGATCCCATAGACGAGCGCGTGCTTATCTTCGGCCAGGGAACGCTCCAACGAGGTAGCCGCCGTGTTGGGTTGGGGAAAATCAATGCGCGTGACGGATGAGGAAAATCCCGGCCCTTTCCCTCGCAAGATCAAAGGATTGTCGGGGTCGTCGAGAACGAAGTAGTCGAAATCATCGCCATCGCCGTCGTCGGCGAGTCGACCGGCGACATGCAGCACCCGCAGTGCCTGCGGCTGACCATTGACCAGAACCGTGATTTCAGCGGGTCCCTTGGCGACGCGCGCCAGTGTTCCGGTCATCGTGCGCGAGATGACGGTGGCGCCGAATTCAGATTCGATTTCCAGATAGCTGATGGTGGCGCGGCCCTGCGCACGAATTTCATTCACCGCTACCGCGGGAAATTGCGGCGTGGTGCCGGGGAACTGGCGGGCATCAAACTCGTGAAAACGCCGCCGCATAACCCTTGCGTTGCGCCAATCTTCGCGCAGCACCACGCGCGATACGGTGATTTCCCGCACCTCCCCGGAATCATCGGGAGCTTCGGCCGAGCCCGTCATTTTGAACGAGGTCGGCGAAAAATCGCTAAAGACTTGCACGGCTTCGTAATCGCCTTGGTCTTGCGACGCGAAGGCAGTCATGACGGTGAGTCGCTCGACCAGTGGAATTTGATGCGGCTCCTGCGCGTGGCCGAGTGCCCCCAGCAGCAGTGCCGACAACCCCCAGCGCGCGCGCTCAAGTGATGACATGACGTTACTGTCCCGCTGATCAGTGGCTCTAATGAATCCGATCGTCAGGTGGAGTTGCAACTCGGCAAACCCTCCGACGACGCCCGCTTGGGTTCGAGCCTTTTCCACCGCGCAGGCACTTCGAACTGATCGGCCGTTACCGGCGCGGGATCGATCGCTGTGGTCTCGATACTGATCTCAGCCACGGTGGTCGCCGGCTCGCCGGAAGTTGGATGGGCATTGGCGCCGGCCGGCGCGGCGTCGCTGACGGCGGGGTCGGCCTTTTTCTTTTTGCCGAATAGGCCGCCGACGAGATTCTTTGTGAACGCACCCGCGGCGGAGCCCGCGATGTAGCCGCCGAGGCTGTTCCCGCTGGCTTTTTGCGCCGCCTCTTCTGCACCCCACCCCGCGGCAGTTGAGGCAGAATTCGCGCCGGCTTCTCCGGCCGCTGTGCCGGCGGTCGATAACGTGCTGTCCCCTCCCGACTGTGGCGCACCGTTGGCAGGCACCAGCCCGCAATGCGCTCCGCCGATCGCGAATCGAAACGTGGTCTTGAGCGGGTAGCCCTTGAAGTCAGCGGATTTAGCCTTCAGCTGCCGGAGGCTGTCCTCGTACGGCGCGAGCATCGGGTTCAGCTGCGCGGTATCGACGGGAGCACCGCTCCCTCCGATTTTTTTCTGGTAGGCGCTCGCAAACGCCGTGCGATCAGTCAAGCCCGGCAATTCCTCTTGCGTCAACCAGACGTCGAACGAATAAATCATGCTGCAGACATCGGTGCTGTCCTTGACCTTGCAGCTTTGGGTCAATGAAACGTTGGTGCGATGCGCTTTATGCCCGATGAGGGTGGTCTCGTCCGAAGTCTTGTTGACGGCGAACACGGGGGGACTCATCTCGCACTTGGAGGTGTCGACCGTGGTGCGCGCCGGCTGCGGGCAGGACTTGAGCTTGTCGATGACGGCTTGTTGATGTTCCAGCTCCGCGCGTCGTTGCTCAGGGGTCGGGATCGGAAATTCCGTGTAGCGCTTTTGTTTCGGCTCGACCTTCCACGTCACGCCGCGGTCGAGACGCACGATGTCCACGGTCTTGTTGTGTCCGCAGAACAGCGACATGACGCCGTCGCAAGAAAATTGCGTCTCGTTGCGTTGCTTGTCGCCCGCGACTCGGTCGATGGTCGTCCCATGCGCCTTGACGATGAAGGCATGGATGGTGGTCTCTTGTTGGATGGTCACGTCGGCAAACGCCTGGCCCCCGAGAATGGTTGAGGTGAGCGCCAGGGCCGAGACGGCCGCGAACCGCCATTTTCTGTTCATGCGTTTTCGGTTCATTTCCTTAGCTCCCCTTTCATCATAGCGCCTATGGAGTAAGACGTGATCCGTGCCCGGCTTCGGACACGCCTGAGGATTTTATTTTCGGCCGCCTGATGTCCAAGGCGGCGCCAGATCACGTTACTCCCATAGGGAATGATGCAAATGACCATGGGGACACCTTGGATACGCGTACTCAGATACTTTTGATGGTGCTCATCGCGGCGCTCCTCCCCGGATGCACAAAGCGGCACGAGCAGGGGTCCAGATCGGGGCTCAACATCAGGTATCGGGTCACCGGAGAAGGCGGCATTGAACCGAGCGAGCCCTTGACCATCATCAACAAAACCTCGCAGCTCGGCGGTTGCAAACCGGATGAAGACACGTCCGCGAAGGGGAGCATGAGTGGCCCTGTGTGATCTCGCACCGTGCGCAATTACGCGGGCTCGGGCGGGATCGCTTGCGCTGATCGCCACGTTCGCGCTTCTCGGCTGTGGCCAACCCAAGAACCCAGCCGCGCCGGGACCTGCGGTTCCGCAGGTTGCGGTCACTCCGGGCGGTTCCGCCGGCAGTGCCCCGCCAGCGCCGGCACCCAGGCCCGGCACCGCAGCACACGGCTCCGCCTGTTCTTACATCACGCGCGCTGAGATGGCCGAGCTATTGGGGGCACCCATCGGCCCGCTCATCGAAGAAAATGATGAAGGCACGACCTCCTGCGCCTATCCGACCGGCGCTGCCGACAGTTACTCCCACGCCGACATCGAAATCGCATGGCATGCCGCAGGCTCGTCCTCGTTGGAGCAGCAGCTGTCGGCGGCATTCGGCGACAGCGAACCGGGACAGAGGGTCGCGCATCCCGTCGTCTTGGGCGATAAAGCTTTTTATAGCCAAGAGGGTGTGCTCGGCATTCATGCGGGCAAGACGCTGATCACGATTAGCCTGGCGATGCGGCAGGATTCGGAAGCCAGGGCGGTGGCCATCGGTAAAACGCTGCTCGAGCGCATGGGAGTACCCACCGCGATTCCAATCGACCGCTCAGCCTCGGGGAAACTGCCGAATGGGGTCATCTTGGGCGAAGAGTGCCCGATCGAGGTCGCCGATGCCGTTTCCCGGGAACAGGCCGCGCTCGTGCCGCTCAAAGTCGGCCTCACCCTGTCCAACACCTGGGTGACCAACGACTACGACCATGAATGCCTGCTGCAAGTGAAGGCCGTTACCGACTCGTATGTCGACATCACCAACAGTTGTCCGTTGGGCGCGGACCATCACAACGTCACCCAGAAGCGGCGGCTTTGTCAAAGCGATCTGCGCGATTCATTCTTTTATCGCACCGAAACAGCCGAGGCCAAGGACGCACCGCCTGTAGCGTCTCCCACGACGATGTTCAGCCTCTCTTCGCGCTCGCTGCACGAGTTGAAAGCGACGGGCGGCACTCGTCATCGCTACATCGAGATCGACGACGCCTGGCGCACACGCGACCAGCCGATGGACCTCGATATCGATGGGACCTTGAAGATCCAGGATGCCGATCGCCAACCTTTCAATATCATTGTCAACAATAGGATGGTCGCAGTGCCGACGATCGTTGCCATCGCCAATCCGGGAACTTCAAAAATGACCACGGTGACCGTCGTCGACGACGAGCGCTTTCCGTTTGTCATCGACTACGAGCGGCCCAGTGCACATTATGCGATTCGGTTCCAGAAGATCTCCTTTCCGAATGAGGGAGACATGGAACAGCATCTGGCCCTCGACAAACGCGTCGATGTGTACGGCATCTACTTCGACTTTGCGAGTGATCGGTTGCGGCCGGAATCGGCGCCCGTTCTTGCGGAGATCGCCGCGGTACTCGCGAAGAACGACGGCTGGAAGCTCAATATCAACGGTCACACCGACAACATCGGCAGCGATGCGTCCAACCTCGAACTGTCCCGCCTGCGCGCAACGTCGGTCAAAAACGCGCTGGTGGAACGCTATGGGGTTGCGGCCAGCCGATTGAGCACCGGCGGATTCGGCGCCTCGCAACCTCAAGCGAAAAACGACACCCCCGAGGGACGGGGCCGCAATCGCCGCGTCGAACTGATTCGGCAGTGACCACTACACCATGGGAGAACATGTGATGAACCGCCTTTCATGTCATAACTCGACCGCGGCACTGTGCCGCGCGGCAGCCCTCATCGTGCTGGCCGCCGTCGCCGGATGCGGCTCCTCCGCAAAACCGCCGGGCGCCGCTGCACCGGCCACTGCTGCAGCGCCCGCCGCGACTCAAACCGCTGCAGCGAAAAATACCGTTGTGAGCGCGTGCGAGATGGTAACGGCGACGGAGATGACCGCGATCTTGGGCGTCGCAGTGAGCGCGAAGGACACCACTCACTCGAGCGGCGAAACCGAGTGCCGGTATGCGGCGCCTTCCGGATTTCCGACTGTGGATTTTGCCGTGGATTGGGGCGATGGCGAAATCGCCATGCGCGCCGTCAACATGGTCAATGCACACGAACCCGGTATCGCCAGCCCGTACGATGGCATCGGCGACCAAGCCGCTGCCGTCGGTCCCGCCCTGATGATCAGGACTGGGGATGATCTGGTGAAGCTGGTCTTCACCGGCGTGGAAGGCGCGCCCGCAAAAGCCAAGAAGATCTTTGATACGGCAAAGGCGCGGATGTGAGGCGCGCTTGCAGCCACTCGCGGTAAGTCGAACAACCTGGCGCCTGCCGCGCATGTGGGTGACGATTTCGATACGCCTACCAAGTAAGACGTCTTTCAGGCGCGATTAAGACATCGGCCATCGGACACGGATCGAAGAAACGCAGCAGTCCATGTCCAAAGACGCGGGCAATCACGTTCCTATAAGTGCCAAGACCGGCGGCGCGACACAAACATGAGGTGGATTGCCATGAACATCATTGTCTGGGCGGCGGCGATCGTGTCGGCGGTCGTGCTGTATTCCTGGTACGCGATCATTGTGAAGCGGCGCAACCGCGTTGCCGAGGCGCTGGCCGGCATCGATGTGCAATTGGCTCAGCGGCATGACCTCATTCCTAATCTGCTCGCGATTGCGCGAAAATTCATGGAGCATGAGCGTGGTTTGCTCGATGAAATCGCTGCGCTTCGCACCAAAGCGACGAGTTTCGGCAACACGACCGACCCTGCGGCGACAGAGGGCAAATTCGCGGCCGAAGGGCAGCTGACGGCCGGACTCGGACGATTGTTCGCGGTGGCCGAGAATTACCCGTCGCTCAAGTCCGATGGACCCATGATCGAAGCCCAATGCGGCTATCAAGAGGTGGAAACCAACATCGCGGCGGCGCGGCGCTTCTACAATGCCGCGGTCGGCGGTTTGAACAATGCTACTCAGATATTCCCCGGCCCCCTGCTGGCAAATCTCGCCGGCGTCGCAAAGCCGCCGCCCTTCTTTGAGGCATCGGTCGCGGCGCGCGAGGCGGTAGATGCCGGCCAGTTGCTCTCATGACAACGGAAAACGGCACCGCCCTCGAGGGCCGCAGGCGTTTGGCGCAGCGCGCTCTCGCCGCGTGCGGTATCGCGGCGCTCGTGATCTTCGTCATGGTACTCAGCGCGGCCATGCACAAATCGCCGGGGATCCACGGGCTCTTGAGCGGTATCTTCGTCGGGCTGTTCGCGGCACTGTTCGTCGGCGGCAGCGGTGCGTGGATCGCGATGTCGCTGGTCGCCGTCACGCCGGCGCCCAAGGTCGATGATCAGACGGCCGACGAGCTCATGAGCGCGCTGCGCCCGGTGCTTGCCGAACTCGAGGCGGCGCGCCTGGAAGTGGTGTGTCAGGTCAATGCCCGTGCGATGGCCCGGGTTCCGTTGGGCGCCGCCGCGGGCTTCGGTCTATGGTGTCTCGAGCAGATGAGCGGTAGGCCCGATCGAGACGGCGTCGCCGGAATGATTTGGAACGCCATCTGTCTGGTGGGCGTTGGAGCGATGGCGGGCTTTTACGCGGCCGCGCGCGATGGCAGCGCCGCCTATGCCCGCTTGTACCTGGGCCGCGTGCTGCCGTTGCTGGCGGCGCGCTTCGGCGACCTTTCGTTTCGCTCGCCCGCTCAGCTCGATCAGCAAGCATTGAATTCCGAAAGATTCTTCGACGATTTCGACAGGGCCGTTTCAAACAACGAATTCTTCGGTACGCACCGCGGACTTCCCATCAGCATCGCGACTCTGCTGCTGACGTTGGGATCGGGCAAGCAACGCCGTGTGTCCTTCGAGGGTCTGGTGGTCGAGGTGACGCTGCCGACGCGTCTGCAGGCGACCACGACGGTGATCGCCGGTACCGGCGCCTTCGAACAGCTGCGCCATTGGTTGAAGACGAGCAACCGCCAGCACGTTGTTTTGGAAGATCCGCGGTTCGCACAAGTCTATGATGTGTGGAGCACCGATCAAATCGCAGCGCGCGCACTTCTGACCCCCGCATTCATGGAGCGGCTCCTCGCGCTCAGCGGCCCAGCTGCGAACATCGACGGACGGCCGTTGGTGGCGGCACGCGACAACCGCCTGACGCTGATCATTCCTCGCTATGGCCGGGACCACTTTTTGGCGCCGGGATTTCGCAAGGCTGCGGCCAGCTGCGCCTCGGTGATCGCGCTTTACGATGATATAGCACGCGTTCTCGCGGTCGCCGATGCGGTCATCGACCTGGATCAGGCCGCGCGTGCGGTGGCG
>DATHFB010000044.1:0-4178 GCA_035318305.1 Steroidobacteraceae bacterium
CAGGTAATTTCGAGTCGTTCCGTTCAACAGCTGCTCCATACCGCGACCGCCGGTCATGGTTTGCAGCGCTTGCTCAGCCTGCAGCAGCTGAGCTTTCGCCGTGGCCAGCTGCTGCGCCGTGGTCTGTACTTCTTGAATCAACTGCACGATGGCGGGCGCATCGACGACCGCCCACTGTGCGCGGGCTGTGGGCACTTGCAGCATCGACACGGCCAGGAATGCGATCGGCAGACAAAACTTGAGACCACGCATGACTTGCTCCCTTCAATGTTGTGCGGCGAGGAACTGCGGCAGCCAAGCCTTGGGATCGGCGCCGGTGGATGAAATGATTTGCTGCATGCGCTGAACTTGCTGGGTGCGGCCTGAGATCACCGCCAATTCTCCGTCGAAGCCCTTCAAATCCAGCTGACACACCACGCTGTGATGCGCCTGCTTGACCAGAAACATGCGTGATCCGGGCTCCAGTTGATCCTTGATCAACTTGTATTCACGTTCCGTGAGACCGAAGCCCTGGGTGTATTCCTCGCGGTCGGCATCGGAATTCGGGAAGAACACTTTGGTCGGCGTCTGCTCCACGAGCGTGCGGCTGATGGGGCTGTCCAGCACATCGCTCGGGCTTTGCGTCGCCAGGCACATGACGGCATTCAGCTTGCGCCACGTTTTCGGCCCGTCTTTTGCGAAGTTCTCGAACGCGCGATCGCTCAGCAGCCGCCAGAACTCGTCCATCCAGCACACCAATCGGCGGCCATCGAGAAGCTGGCGCACCAGATGAAACAGGTACAGCGTGATGGGTGCGCGAGTCAGGGCGTGATCGAGAAACTCCGTCACGTCGAATCCGATCAGTGCGCGGCGCGACAACCGGGACACCACGGTATCGCGCGGGTTGTCGAATACCCAGGCGTAGTCGCCGCGATGCGAGTGGCACCAGCGGGCCAGCCGGGCATGCAGCCCTTCGGGATCGGTGGGATCGAGGAATTCCACCAGCCGCGACAGGCGCCGCGCTGCCGGCTCCAAGGCCAAGGTGCCGCGCAACGCCTGGTCCAAGTCGGCGCTCTCGCGCACCGCGCCCGCGTCTCGGTGCACGGAGCGCTGCCCCTCGCTGCTCAACTCCCGCAGCCATACTTTCAAAAATTCCACGTTCGCCGGAGTGGCGGGAAGCTGCAGAGGATTGAAGCCGGTCGGGCTTCCGCTCTTCAACGGCTGGTAGTCGCCGCCGAGCGCGCGCACCAAGATCTCCAGCCCGCAGTCCTTGTCGAAAATCACCTGAGTGGCGCCCTGGCGGGCCAGCATGGCCACCAGGAATCCGATGAAAACAGTCTTTCCGGAACCGGTGGGCCCGCAGATCAGCGTGTGACCCGTGTCCTTACGGCTGCCGCCATCGGGATCCGACGGATCGCTCGCATGCAGCGAGAAGAAGTAAGGCGACCGCGCGCTCGTGATGAACAGACACAGGGCATCACCCCAGTGATTGTCGCGCGCCCGTCCCAGCGGGTAATTGTGAAACGGCGACATCGCGGCGAAATTGCGCGACGTAATCGGCGCCTTGCGCGGCCGCAAAGGAAAATTGCCGGGCAGTTGCGCCCAGAAAGCTGCCTCGAGCGCCAGGTCCTCCCGGGCAACCAACATACCGGTGTCCGCCAGATAGCTGCGGGCCAGCGCGATCGCATCGTTGAGCGGCTTGAGCCGAGAGGCAGCCAACTCGGCATCGGTGTCCGTGTCGGCAAGCACCTGCAGTGAGAAATGGTGATCGCCCATCACGAATTCGTTGCTGGTCAGCGCATCGAGAGCTTCTTTGAGCTCCGCGGCTTGTGACACCGCGAAATCGCCGGCGTTGGCCATGCGGTTGAATTGACGCTGCAGCAAGGACTGGCCGGTGGACTTGGTCAGAAATGAAAAGGACTGCGTCGCGACAAATGCAAACGGCGCGGACAAGAGCCGGTTGTACATGCCCACAACACTCGGCGTGGGATATTCCTTGATGCCCAGCATCGCACCGACACGGGTGCCTGCGGGCGAGCGGTATTCGATCGACTCGTTGCCGAACAACAGCCGGGAGGTGGCCAGCGCGGCGTTCAACGGCCCCGAGGGCAACGGCATGCGTTGTCCCTCGCCATTGACGAGCCGCCCAAGGTACTCGAGCAGGGTCGAACACCACGTGTTTGCGGATCGGTAGACGCCCAGCAGCTCAGGCTCGTACCGCGCAAGAGATGCCTTCAAGGTCTGCGCGAGTTTTTCGCAGGCGTCGAGTGCATCGGCCAACACCAGGGTCGAGCTTGGCTGCGCCCTCGCCAGCAGTTTCGAGACCAGTCCGCTCGCCACGCCCGCGGTCGGACGATGCACGACCGCGAGGTACACTTCGTTCATCATCAGCGTTTCATTCGCCAGGCGATGATGATATTTCGTGTGCAAGCCATCGGCGAAGAGGCACTCTGACGACTGACGCGCCTCGCCGGCGGCGATTCCGGCCCGGCGCCGGATCACATGGGTCCACAACGCCACGTTCGGGCCGGCGATGTTGCGCCATAAGACGTTCAGCCGCTCGTGCCAGTTGTTGAGCTCGCCGTCATCGCTGCTTTCAAAACTCGCGCCGCCGAGGCGAAACGCCTGGAGATAATCGCCATAAGCGGTCCTGACGATCGACGGCGCCACGTGTGCGGCGTAGGGAATTCGATCGTCAGCGCCGATCTCGCGGTGCAAGGCGACGGCACGCTTCAGCGTCCGCACGATACAGCCTCCCTGCTATGCATCGCCCTGAGCACTCCGACAACGTTGCCGGCGAGGATAATTGTGAAGCGGTTCATGCCTATTGACTGCCGTACTGCGCGGTGCGAGAAATTTCGTCCGTCGCGTGACAGGCAGTCTGGGAGAAGCTCCGCAGAAATTGAATCCGACTAACTGCCGAGTTCGCGCAAAAAGGAAAGTCGATCCCGATTCGCATGCGCAAATGCTTGGTCTCGGCCGGAGTCGGGCAGTGCGCTCCGAATCTTAAGTCCTTTGACTAGGACCTAACCCCTAGGAAACGCCTTGATTTCAGTCATTTACCGATTTCGCGCGTGTGCAAGCCGTGTGCAATCTCCAGGTTATCACACCATTTCGGCCCAAGCGTGTGCAGTCGCTGCACACGCGCGAATAGTAAGCAAAAACCGACTGCGCGACGAGCCGTCAAGTCGAGTGCATTGCCGCCTACACGCCGATGAGAGACAGCTATGTGCCCGTTGCAGGCACTCGCGAGCGTCGGCTTCCGAGCAATCAAATCGCGAACTTCCCCAAAAACGAGCATTGGCGGCGGCACACCGCCGAAGAATCAATTCCTTGCGGCACAAGGATGTTGGTTCCTTCACTCGTTCATTTACGGCTCTCTATGGGAATGTCGTGCACGCAACATGTGCCATGACCAAGGCTAATTTTAAAAATTGACCCTCTGAGGTCGCAGCGCGAGCCGCATGGCCGGCAAATCGCCGTCGTTTAACAACTCTATCGTGGCCTCTGCGCCGTAGCGGATTTGAATCGTCTTGTCATCGAGCGTCACTTCGGGCCTGTAGTAGGAGTGTAATTGTAGCTTCAGCTCGACGCCCCGGGCGCCCATGTCTCGTGCTGTTATTTCTAACCTCTTTAACATGAACCCCCCGACCGCCGGCTTACCAAACCTCAAATAAACCGGATTTGTGAAAGTATGGGGCTGTCCGCCACTAATAGAAGGCAAAAGAAATTGATCAACGGCGATAAAAACATCGCGACGCTGTCTGAAGTCGACGTCGGTTAATTTGGTCACCGGTGAATCAGGCGCGAGCCACACGCAGGAAATTGGCAACTTGGCACCTTCCGCCGCTGGTGCCTCAAGACAATTATCCCATGGCTGGGTCACCTTGATACCCGGGAATCGCGCTTCGATCTCGGCCGGCAGCATCAGCCCGCTTTGATAATAGAAGCCCCGTCCTGTGGTCCAAATGTGCCCGTCCCTACCGAGAAGTACCCAGCCACTTTGGTGCTGTTTGGGCACGCTGTTCGATGCGTCTGCAAAATATCGACTGATGATGGCCAGATCGTCGGTGGTATCCTGCCGTGGCTTCGGTTCTCGATGTCTTTCATCCAAGTCCCGATCATCGGAACGTCTCGGCCATGCGTAAGCGATCATTCCGTCGTCGGGTGGCCTTAATAAAATAACGCCCCGACGTCCG
>DATHFB010000045.1:0-32382 GCA_035318305.1 Steroidobacteraceae bacterium
CAAATACAGCTCCGGCGCGATGCGCAGGTACATATCGACATCCAACGCATTGTGGTGGGTCTTGAAGGGACGTGCGGCCGCGCCCCCGGGAATGGGATGCAGCATGGGGGTTTCCACTTCGAGGAAACCGCGCGAGTCGAGAAAGGCGCGCAGGTAGCGCACGATCGCGGAGCGCGTCTCGAACACGCGCCGGCTGTCCTCGTTCATGATCAGATCGACGTAGCGGCGCCGATAGCGCATCTCGGTATCGGCGATGCCATGCCACTTGTCGGGCAACGGACGCAGCGACTTGGTCAACAGCACGATGCGTTCCGCGCGCACCGACAACTCGTTGGTCTTGGTGCGGAACAACACTCCTTCGGCGCCCACTACATCACCGACATCCCAACCTTTGAACTCATCGTAGATCCCGCCCAGCGCGCTTTGCTGCAAGAACACTTGAATCGCGCCGCTTGAATCCTCGAGCTTGGCGAAACTCGCTTTGCCCATGACCCGCTTGGCGCGCATGCGGCCCGCCACGCTGACGCGCACTGCTGCTGCGTCGAGCGCCTCAGCGGACTTCTCGCCGTACGCGGTCAGGAGATCGGCGGCCAACGCATTGCGCCGAAAGTCGTTCGGGAACGCAATGCCGCGCTCGCGCAATTTCGCCAGCTTCGCCCTGCGCTCACCGATCAGGTGATTTTCGTCGTTGTCGCTCATTCGCGCGGCTACAGGCCCTGTTTCAAGCTGGCTTGCATGAATTCATCCAGCGCGCCATCGAGCACCGCGGTGGTATTGCCGATCTCCACGCCGGTGCGCAAGTCCTTGATGCGCGACTGGTCCAGAACATAACTGCGAATTTGGTTGCCCCAGCTGACGTCCGACTTCGAGTCCTCGAGCACCTTGGCCGCGGCGTTGCGCTTGTTGAATTCGAGCTCGTAAAGCTTGGCTTTGAGCATTTTCATTGCCGTCGAGCGGTTCTTGTGCTGGCTGCGCTCGCCTTGGCAGGCCACCACGATGCCGCTCGGCATATGCGTAATGCGCACCGCAGACTCGGTCTTGTTGACGTGCTGCCCGCCCGCGCCGCTGGACCGGTAAACATCGGTGCGCAGGTCCGCCGGATTGATTTCGATGTCGATGTCATCGTCGACTTCCGGCGAGACGAACACCGATGCGAACGAGGTATGCCGACGGTTGCCCGAATCAAAGGGGGATTTGCGCACCAGGCGATGCACGCCGGTTTCGGTCCGCAGCCAACCGTACGCGTAGTCGCCGATCATATTCACGGTCGCGCCCTTGATGCCGGCGACTTCGCCGTCGCTTTGATCGATGATCTCGGTCTTGATGCCATGCGAGTCGGCCCACTTCAGATACATGCGCAACAGCATTTGAGCCCAGTCCTGGGCCTCGGTGCCGCCCGCCCCGGCTTGAATGTCGAGAAAGGCGTTGTGCGAGTCCATTTTGCCCGGAAACATGCGCTGGAACTCGAGTCTTTCGACTTCGGCAGCGGAAGCGTTGACGTCGGCCTCGATACCGGATGCGGCCGAAGCATCCGACTCCTCAGCCGCCAGATCGATCAGTTCCGAGGCATCATTCAAGCTTAGCTTGAGGCGGTCAAGGCTGCCGACGACTTGCTCGAGTTTCGCGCGCTCCTTTCCCAGCTCTTGGGCGCGATCGGGGTTGTCCCAAATACCCGGCTGCTCCAATTCGCGCGCTACTTCCTGAAGACGCTCGTGCTTGTTGTCGTAATCAAAGATACCTCCTCAAGGAATCGGTGCGTTCCTCGAGATCTTTGATGGATCGTTTGATCTGATTGATTTCCATAGCCGGGAATCCTAGCACATTGCTCAGCCGATCTTGAGGTGCTGGCAATTCAGCTGCACGCGTTCAGCACCGCGGAATTCGTTGATCTCGAGGCGATAGGCAAGTTGTATCGTCGACCCGCTGCCCAAGCTTGCATCCTCGGATGAACCTCCCACGTAGCCGAAAGCAATCGCATCGATCGGCTCCCGGCCACGACTCGCAAAATCCAGCCGCAGCTTCATATGTTTGCCGCCGACGATTCTGGCATCCACGACCCTGAACTGCCCGTCGAACACCGGCTCAGGGAATCCTTGACCCCAAGGACCCGCGCCGCGCAGCGCCTGCGCCGTTTCGACGCACAGCTCCTCGGCGCTCAGCGCGCCATCCGAGTAGATCACGCCGGTGAGCGAATCGCGATCGGCGCGGGCGGCAATCTCATCGGCGAAAGCAATTTTGAAGTCAGGCAGATTGCCTTCCTGCAGGGTAAGGCCGGCAGCCATGGCGTGACCGCCGAATTTGTCGATGAGGCCGGGCCGGCGCGTGGCAATGCTGTCGAGGGCATCGCGAATGTTCACGCCGAGCACGGAGCGCGCCGAGCCGCGCAGCGAGCCGTCCTGCGCGCGCGCGAAGGCGATCACCGGCCGGTGCAGCCGATCCTTGATTCTGCCGGCGACCAGGCCCACCACGCCTTGATGCCAGCTTTCGTCGAACAGGCACACACCGAGCGATTCGGCCGCCTCACCGATGCGCATATCGTCGGCGAGCTCCACCGCTTCGAGTTGCATGCGCTGTTCGATTTCACGCCGCTCGTCATTGAGTTTTGCGAGCAGGCCCGCCAATCGCGCGGCCTCCTCGGGCTGGTCGGTCAACAGACAGGCAATGCCGACGCTCATGTCTGTGAGCCGGCCCGCCGCGTTCAATCGCGGCGCCACCGCGAATCCTAAATCTGCGGCCGTAAGCATATCCTGGCGGCGACCGGCCGATTCGAGCAGTGCGCGAATGCCGGCGACGCAGCGGCCTGCGCGAATGCGCTTGATGCCCTGCGACACCAGGATTCGATTGTTGCGATCCAGCGGGACCATATCGGCAACGGTTCCGAGAGCCACCAGGTCCAGCAGGTCCGCAACCCGGAATCTCTCCTCCCCCAGCGCCTTGGCCAGCGCCGCGGCCAGGTAGAACGCAACACCGACGCCAGCCAGCGCGGGGCTTGCGAATTGGCTGCCCGCGAGGTTGGGATTCACGATCACCTCCGCCCGCGGCAGGACCGCGCCCGGCAAATGATGATCGGTCACGAGCACCGGCACCCCGATCTCCCGAGCCGCGTCCACTCCCGCCACACTGGACACGCCGTTATCCACCGTGACGATCAATGATGGCGCGCGGCCGGCGGCCAACGCCACGATTTCCGGCGTCAGCCCATAACCGAAGCGAAATCGATTGGGCACCAGGAAATCGACGTGCGCAAAGTGCATGGCGCGCAGCGCCCTGACGACCAAGGCGGTGCTGGTGGCGCCGTCGGCATCGAAATCACCGATGACCAGCACACGGCCTGCGCGATGCGCCGCCAGCAGCCGCGTCGCCGCATCCAGCCCCTCCAGAGATCCGACCGGCAGCATCCGATCCAGGGACAAATCAAGCTCCGAATCATTGTCGATGCCGCGGGCGGCATAGACGCGTCGTAACACGGGATGCACCTGGCCCGCGAAATCATGCGCCACCCCGAGCGTACGGCGCCTAATCTCCATGCCGCTCACGCGAAGGACTCCCACCACGGCTTGCGTCTGCGCCAGAAGCGCCGAACTGCGCGCGGCGAGAGGGTGACGCATCGCCCACCGGCCGACACGTCCAGCCGCGATAAACGTCCCGCGCGCAACTGCGCCACCGCCGGCTTGAGCCAGCGCGACTCAATGTCGTGCCATCCGCCCTCACCGGGAGCCTGGGAGGCGACGATGACGCCGCTGTCGGATTCCTCGCCCTTGAAGGCGCTGAAAAATACGTCATCACCCGCGGCCCAGCCTTGTACTCGCGGCAACGAAGCCAGCGGCGCGCCGCCGCCCCAAAGCCAAAGCCCGCTGACGCGCGGAACGCCGTCGTGCGCCCGCGTACTGTTGACCTCATGCTCGAACAACCACATCTCGATTTCACTCATCAGTTGCCGCAGGCGTGGCGCATCGGCGCCTGCCGGCAGATATTCTTCAATATGCCGCTCGAGTACATCCTCAGGGTCGCGTGTCGTAACGTTCAGCGTTTGATCAAAAATGCCATATAGACGCGCTGAAGCGCCCGCCGCCAAACGAATGCCCGATCCATTCCATACTCGATTGAAATCCAGCGCGAGCGTCTCGGCGTCCGCCTGCTTGAGCGACAGGATACCGCCTTGGGGCATGCTCACGCTGGTCATGTCGGCGACATAGTGAACCGGCGTTGCGAGGCAGACCCACGCAGCGCCCACGGTCGCACCATCCACAGCTGCGCCATCGGCACACAGAGCCACCGGCGCTACTCCCGGCCAGAGCGCCTGCGGCGCGATGACACGGAATGCGTCAGCGCGCCAATCGCTGACGAGCGCCCCGCCGTCGGCGCGCGCCAGCAATTGCTCCAAGAACGCGGAGCGGCGAGGCTCGGCGCTGCGGCAGAGGAAGCGGAAATACTGGCTGGACACGAACGCTCCGGCAAAATTTTGAGTATCTTAAGCGCATGCAATTCACCCAGGACTTAAGTTCCGGCATCAACGTCATTCGCGCCTACGGCGGCGGTGAGTTGCGAGTGAACGAAAATATCTATCGTGGCGCAGTGATCCTGAGCGCCTCAACGGTGATTGCTGAGCCGAACATTCACAATCTCGAGGATCTCATCGCTGTCGACGGGTCGCGCATCCTCGCCCTCGAGCCGGAATTGGTGTTGTTGGGGACGGGCTCGCGCCAGATCTTCCCGGTTGCATCCTTCGGCGCGCAGTTTTTACGCGCAGGGATTGGTTTTGAGGTCATGGATACCGGTGCGGCCTGCCGGACTTTCAACGTACTGGTGGCCGAGCACCGACAAGTGGCAGCATTGCTGCTGGCGTGAAGCGTTCAAAAAAATAGCGAGGCGATAAGCGAAATACACAACCTAATTGTTATCGAGGATAATTCTTCTTCTAATTGATCTTGTTGTTGTTTTTCGATTTAACGTGTAAGCCTAGCGCCCCGCAATGGATCTTCCCGACGGCTTGCAGTTAACCATATGAAATTAACTGTCGCAAGTCCCCGACAAAGTTAAATGACAATCAAATACTGATATATATCAATATATTATAGATTAAACATAGAAATTACTTCGTGACCGGAAGAAAAGCCAACGGATCGATCGGCTTGCCGTTGCGGCGAATCTCGAAGTACAGAACCGGCTTTTGTGGAGCGCCCTCTCCCATGTGCGCGATCACCTGTCCCAGAACAACTTCCTGGCCGTCATGCACCAGCGACTCGCGAGTGTGCGCGTAGGCCGACAGTAAATTCTCGCCGTGCTTGATGATGATCAGATTCCCGTAACCGCGAATACCGCTGCCGTTGTAAACAACCCGACCGGATGATGCAGCACGAATGTCCTGGCCCAACCGCCCCGGCAACAGGATTCCACCGCCGGATACCGGTTGCGGCGCGGACATCCGATCGGTGGGCCACACCCACGACAGGGCTGAGGCAACGAGCGGAGGCTTGGCCGAGGCAGTCGCCGGCGGCGGCTTGGGAACCATCAGCGGCGGCGTGGCGGCGGTGGCTGCGACAGGTGCGAGGATGAGTGTCTGACCGACCGCGATACGAAAATCAGGACCGATGCGGTTCCAGCGCGCCAGGTCGCGAAAATCGAGTCCATAGCGCCACGCGATGCTGTACACCGTGTCGTGCGGCCGCACCACGTAGACATCTCGGGCCTCTCTGCGCGTATCCGCGCAGCCGCCGAGCAGCAAACTGAGGCCAAGAGCGCATATCGAACGCGTATGGCGCAATCAGCAGCCTAACGCTGCAATCCCGACACCAAGGGAACGAAGCTGACTGCACCGAGCGACTGGCGATCGATCCGGGTTTCGCCCTTGGTGTAGCGGTACAGTTCTTGCCGCCCCTCGGGTCCCACGGGGGCAATGAGGCGCCCGCCCACTTTCAGCTGATCGAACAGCGCTTGCGGCACCGCATGCGGCGCGGCCGTCAAGACAATCCCATCGAACGGGGCGCGCGCCGCCCAGCCGATGTTGCCATCGTCGTGGCGAAAATTCACATTGCGAATTCGCAGCTCCCGCAATGTGCGTCGCGCCCGTCCGAGCAGCGGAGCGATTCGCTCGATGGTGTAGATCTCCTTGACCAGCGGCGACAACACGGCAGTCTGATAGCCGCAGCCCGTTCCAATCTCCAACACCTTCGATGCCTCGCCCGCCGCCAGCAATGCCTCCGTCATGCGCGCCACGACGAAGGGTTGCGAAATGGTTTGCCCGAATCCAATCGGCAGCGCCGTGTCCTCATAGGCGCGGCTCGCCAACGCCTCATCCATGAAGAGGTGCCGCGGCACACTGCGGATCCGATCCAGCACCCGCTGATCGGCAATCCCCTGCTCCTGCAGCCGCTGTACCAGGCGCTCCCGGGTGCGCGCCGAGGTCATGCCGATACCGCTGAGGCGTGGACCTTCCATAAAATTAGTCAAGCTCGAGCCATCGTTTGAGTTCAGGTAGCGCCGGATGGCGCGTCAAGTCAATCTGCAACGGTGTGATGGACGCGTAACCTTCCGCAACGGCATGAAAGTCAGTGCCCGGACCTGCGTCCTGGCCGGCGCCCGCATTTCCCACCCAATAGACATCGCGGCCTCTGGGATCTTTTGCTTTGACGATGGGCTTGGCGCGATGCCGGTTTCCGAGCCGCGTCACCTTGATGCCGCGCAATTGGCCCGGGGGCAAGTCCGGAACATTCACATTCAGAATGATCGGTCCCTCCTCAAAACCCTGCAGGGCCCGCTGCGCCATGCGGCGCACCAGTTGCGCGGCGACTTGCGCCGCGCTCGCAAAATTACGCGGGCTGTCCGGCGTGAGGCACAGCGACACGGCTATGGCCGGCAGCCCTAAGAATCGACCTTCGACGGCCGCGGCCACCGTGCCCGAGTACAGCGTGTCATCGCCAAGATTTGCGCCGTCATTCACGCCTGACACCACGATGTCGTGCTCGAAATCGAACAAGCCCGAGATCGCCAAATGCACACAGTCGGTCGGTGTGCCGTTGACATAGTAGGCGTCCGGCTCATACCGCACGGCTCGCACCGGTACATCGAGAGTCAACGAATTACTCGCTCCGCTTCGATTGCGATCGGGCGCCACAATTGTAACGGCCCCCAGCGGCCTGATCGCCTCGCCGAGCGCCGCCAGGCCCTCGGCACGGTAGCCGTCATCATTGGAAAGAAGAATCTTCACTACTTACAGCCTGCGCCGCGCTGGCGGGTGTCGCCGTGCGGACTATACTGTAACGCTGGAAACCCCGATAGCCGAGCGAAGTGATCATGGGCAAGAAGCGTCATACGGAGCTTGGCGGCGAAAATGAAACGGCCGACGCCGGCGCATTTCGCGCAGCAGTACGCGACGTCAAACCGTTGATTCAGGTTCCCCCCGCCAAGGGGCTTGCCAAGCCCGCGCCGCGGGCGCGTTTGCGCAGGCCGGCAGCCACGGCCACGGAAAATCTCGACGACATGATGCCGCTGATCGCGGCGACCGCCGCCGACGGCGGCGCGGCGCTGTCGTTTCATCGGGCGGGCGTGCGCGTCCAAGTGATGCGCCGCTTGCGGCGTGGATTATATCCCACTGAGGACGAGTTGGATCTTCACGGCATGACCCAAACAGCAGCACGCGATTCCCTGGCTGATTTTATCGCGCGCAGCCGCGATTCGGGCCGCCGCTGTGTGCGCATCATCCACGGCAAAGGCTACCGTTCCGGTGCGCGCGGCCCGGTGCTCAAGACCGCAGTCGATCTGTGGCTGCGCCGGCATACGGACGTCATGGCCTTCACGTCCGCGCGGGCGATTGACGGCGGCACCGGAGCGGTATACGTATTGCTTCGCGGCTGAGGCCCGAGGCCTGACCTACCTCTCACCCGCCGTATCACCCGCCGCCGCCTCCTCCTGCGCCGGGACCGGCCATCGGCACTTCAAGCGTGGCAAGACCGTTGGGCGGCAGCGTGACCGATACTCTGTCGTTCATGATCGCCAAGTCTTCCGGCGCCGTGAGCGCAGACGCCTTGATCAATTCATCGAGCTGTGAGCGCGTCGGGTATTGCGGCGATCCCATGCGGGCATAGGCGCCACCGGCGTCGCCGTGATCTGCGTCGAGTTTAACGACCCGCGCCGCGCGTGCCTCGTGCGGCAGCCCCAAAACAATGGTGATCGGCAACGCGTTTTGTCCGGGCGACACGTAATTCCACAGAGCGATGACGAGCGAACCGTCCTTCCGCCGCGTGGCGAGAACGTGGTCCGAGTCGACATCCAGGCGCTCATCGCCCAACTGATGCAGCATCTTGAAGGCATTGAAAGCCGGTTTTGGAATACCGCCGGCCGCGATCAGGCCGAATCCACCGTAAAACGGCCGGCGAACCACGCCCTGCTCCTCGAATACATCCGAAAACGTCCAATAAGACATCATGTCCGCAAGCCCATCGCAACGGCGCACCGTGTCGGCCAACCACGGGCCCATGAACAGCGCGTCGGTGATTTTCGGGTCATTGAAATAGGTGGCGTTGTACTCGCTCCAGATGATGGGAAGGTCAGGCCGGCGCGAAGAGGTCACCTCATCGCGAACTTTCTTCGCCGCCCGGCATACCATTTCTGTTCGGGGAATGACTTCTCGCGTTGCGAAAACATCTTTGGCGGTGTCGTTGGCGTAGACATGCGTGGAGACGAAATCAAGCGGCACTTGCATCTCGGTGGTGTGGCGGATCAATGCGCCGACCCAAGCGGCCTGCGCCGTGGACGGCCCTCCAACTCTTAGCCTCGCATCGACCTGTTTGAGCGCTCGTGCAGTGTGATCATACAAAGTAAAGTACGTTGCCTGCGCCGGAGTTCCCGCCCAGAAATCAAGGTTAGGTTCGTTCCAAACTTCGAAGTACCACTGCGCGACTTCATCGATTCCGTATCGCTCAATCACGTGCGCTGCGAAGGCCGCTATCAATGCGTCCCACTTGGCGTAGTCTCGCGGCGGCGCGACGATGGGGTGGTATTTGAAACTGTGCACGGCTTCGCGCGACGCGAGCTTGCGCGGCATGAACGACAATTCGACGAACGGTCGAACGCCGTTTTCCAGCAGTCCGTCGTAAATCTGATCGACGTAAGAAAAGTTATAAACGGCTTTCCCGTGCTTGTCCTCGTCGTACACGCCGACCTCATCATGCAAGATGGCGTGAAAGCGCACGAACTTCAGGTCAGTGGCGCCTTTCACCAAACGTAAATCGCGCCGATAGCTGTCGCGCAGCGTGAGAATCGCCCGGCCGGAACCAAACATTTGTTCCCAGTAGTGAGGAAGGCTGTGATGAGAAGCGGCCGCATCAACGATGACCTGCTCGTCACCCCAGGCGAAGAAGGGTGTAATGCAGGCGAATACCAAGATAATGATGGCTTTCAAACGTGTACTTATTTCAATCTTGATTAGGGCAATCCATAAATCGTTCTCGGTCGAGATCGCCATACTATATCTCTCCATGGTGTGGACATCGCAGCTTAAAAAGCGCTAGCATCGCCTTAAGTTGAGCGGCAGTTAGATCGCTCGGGACGCAGGATGGTTTCGCCAGGGATGGTGGGGGACTTGTGGCATTGAAAGCGGCGCCATTACTTCTGCGGCGCGGACGACACCAGTGTCGGACGCTAATCATCGACCTCACCGCGCGCGGAATCAGCATTCCCGAATGCGAATTTCGCCATTCGCCCCTACCTTACCGTGAACGCTCGATTCGCGGCCGAACACATTTCGATTTTAAGGATGCAGCTTTGAGTTAGTAAATATTACAACCGCGCCCGATTCTGGTGACGCGGTAACGGGGGAGAATGATGAAAACGCGGCTCAACTATAAGAAAACTCTACTTGCAGCGGCGATCGCTGCGACGCTCGCCACCGGCACGGGCATGCCCAAAATGAGTTGGGCACAGACCGCTGATGCGACACTGCGCGGCAAAGCCGCCGCGAACGCCGAGGTGGTCGCGAAGAACATCGCCACCGGCGTCACGCGCCGGACCAAAGCCGCTGATGACGGCAGCTACACCCTGCCCGGCTTGCAGCCCGGCACCTACCGCGTGGACGCCGGTCCCGGTACCGAAACCACCATCACACTCACTGTGGCCTCCACAGCCACGGTCAACCTGGCCGCTGCGGAAGGCGGCGCATCGCTGTCTGAGATCACCGTCAAGTCCAAGCGCATCGTCGAAACACGAACCTCGGAAGTGGGCGGAACCGTATCGCTGCAGCAGATCGAGACGGTGCCGCAGATCACCCGCAACTTCCTCGAGTTCGCCGACACTGTACCGGGCGTGATCTTCACCGTGGATTCGAGCGGCCACACCTCGCTTCGAGGCGGAGCGCAGAACACCAGTTCGGTCAATGTCTACATCGACGGAGTGGGTCAGAAGAACTACGTGAAGGAAGGCGGAGTCAGCGGTCAATTCGCGACTCAGGGCAATCCCTTCCCGCAGCTCGCCATCGGCGAGTACAAGGTGATTACTTCCAACTACAAAGCCGAGTACGACCAGGTGTCGAGCGCCGCGATTGTCGCGGAGACCAAGTACGGTACCAATGAGTTTCACGGCGAGGCCTACGGGCAGTACACCGCCGATCAGTGGCGTGCCGAGACGCCGTCGGAACGCAACGCCGGCTTGAAGACTCCGTCCAAAAACAAGGAATTCGGCGTTTCCATTGGCGGTCCCATTATCAAGGACATGCTGCATTTCTTTTTTACCTACGAAGGCAAGCGTTACACCACGCCCATCACCGTCATCCCAGGTACGGAATTCGTCAACGGGATAGATGTTCGTACGCTGCTCCCCGCGAGCGCCGTGGCGCAATTGGGCCCTGCAGCACTGCCGTTTACCGAAGATCAGTACTTCGGCAAGTTTGATTTCGAGCCCGGCGACAAAGATCGGCTGGAATTCACCGTCAAAGTCCGCAACGAAACGCAGACCGACAATATCGGCACCGGCCAGGCGCAGTCTTCCAGCATCGGCGTGATCAACGATGAGACTCGCTTCAGCCTGCGCTGGCAGCACAGCGGCGAGCACTGGTTCAACGACGTACTTGCGCAGCATGAGGACTCATTCAACGCGCCGCAGCCGGTGAACATCGGGAATGGCACCAACTATGCAGTATTTGCCAACAACAACCAGAACATCTTGGAGACCGGCGCGACAGATCCGCGCGGCGGGCAGAACAAGGGTCAGCGCGGACCCGCCATTCAGGACGATTTGACCTTAAGCGATTTGCACTGGCTGGGCGATCACACCTTGAAAATGGGCGCCAAGTACAAACGGATAGACTTAAGGGCGGCTGACGCCCTCAATATCAATCCACAGTTCCTTTACGACGTCACCCCCACCGGCACCGATGCCATCCCCTATCAGTCTCTGTTCACGAATCCGGTGCCCGGCCAGGATTCAACAGCACACTCGCGCGATCACCAGTTCGGCCTGTATTTTCAAGATGACTGGGTACAGAACGAGCATTTGACCTGGTTCATCGGTGCGCGCTGGGACTACGAGCGCAACATGGGGTATTTGGACTATGTCACGCCACCCAGTGTAGTCGCGGCATTGAATGGCCCGGACCCGAATGCGCCAGGACAGACCTACGCGCAGAGCCTTGCCAAAGGCGGCGTCAACGTCAATGACTTCATCAGCACCGGTAACAATCGCTCGCCGGACAAAGGGGAGTTTCAGCCGCGATTGGGGTTCGCGCTGGATCTGAATGCCGACCAGCGCCATGTGATTTTCGGCGGGTACGGACGCTCATACGACCGCGATCTATACGACTATCTGCAGCTCGAAGTCACCAAGTCGGCATTGCCGGAGTACACCGTGTGGTTCAAGGATCCGGGCATCGCAGGCAGCAACGGCGGCTGCTTGGGCAATTCCACGCCTTGCTTCACATGGAATCCGAATTATCTAAACGGCCTGTCGAATCTGCAGGGGCTCGTGTCATCAAGCGGTGCCGGCGCCGAAGTCGATATGCTGAAGAACAACTTGAAGACCCCGTATTCTGATCAGTTCAGTATCGGCATGCGCAATACGGTTGGCCAGTGGAATACCAGCGCGACGGTGTCGCGGGTGATCAGCAAGAATGGCTTCGTGTTCACGCTCGGCAATCGTTACCCAGATGGCTCGTTCTGGGTGAACGGCGGACAACCCTGGGGTAATGGGGTGCCGGGATTCGGCTCCCTCATTATCGGCACCAACGGCGTCGAAACCAAAACCACCCAAGTGCTGCTCTCGGCCGAGAAGCCCTCTACCGCCGAGTCGCCTTGGGGTTTGACGCTGGCATACACCTTCACTGACGGCATCCAGAACCGTTCCATTACCGAACACTACTCGTTCGATCAAGAAAATATCAGCCAGTATCCCTTCATCCGCTCCAATGCGGCGCCCCGGCACCGCCTCGTGACGGCCGGATCGATTGGGCTTCCCTGGGGCTTCGTGGTGGCAAGCAAGTTGACGCTGGCCACCCCCATCCCATTCGACGACATTGCCAACTACGGCGTCATCTATCCAAACGGTTCGAACAATCTGCCCTCCGCGGGCACTCCCAAGAATTTCTTCGGTGAGCGAACGCTGGACTTCCAGTTCACGAAGAATTTCGACATCGCCGGCTATGCGATCGTATACGCTAGACTCGACGTCTTGAATGTTTTCAACTGGTACAGCTATTCCGACTACAGCGCCAATTGGGGCGCGAATGGCGTCGCAAATCCCCGGCCGGTGTCCTACAATTACATCGGCAATATCAACGGCACGACGCGCGAGTTGAAATTGATGCTCGGCGCCAAATTCTAAGAAGACTGCGGCCGCGGGCAGGTCGTGCCCGCCGTCGCAACTGCTAACATGCCTTGATGTCTGACCGGCACATACGCAACATCGTCATCATCGGCGGCGGTACGGCGGGCTGGATGGCAGCCGCCGCGCTCGCGAAAGTGTTGGGAGCCGCGTCGTCCATCTGTTTGGTCGAGTCTGAAGCGATCGGCACCGTCGGGGTCGGAGAGGCCACCGTTCCCCATCTGAAGCTCTTCAATCGAGTCCTCGAGATCGACGAGATCGAATTCGTCAGGCAGACCCAGGGCACATTCAAACTCGGCATCGAGTTTGTCGACTGGGGCCGGTTGGGAGACCGCTACATTCACGGCTTCGGCAGCATTGGTCATGACTATGGCCTGCTGCCGTTCTATCAATACTGGCTCAAGCTGTTTCTTACCGGCAAGGCTGCCGATATCGGGGCGTACTCGCTCAACACGGCTGCCGCCCCGCGCGGCAAGTTCATGGCGCCGGCCACGGATGTTCCGCCGAACTCACCCCTCGCCAATATCGCGTACGCCTATCACTTTGACGCCGGACTCTATGCCCAGTATTTACGCCGCTATGCCGAGGCGCGCGGCGTGAAGAGAATCGAGGGCCGGGTGGTCGAGGTGATGCTGCGCCCCGCGGATGGCTTCATTGACGGCGTGAGCCTGGAGAGGGGTGAAAAGCTCCACGGTGATTTGTTCATCGACTGCTCCGGCTTTCGCGGACTGTTGATCGAGGAAGCACTGCACACGGGTTATGAGGACTGGACGCACTGGCTGCCTTGCGATCGGGCGATGGCTGTGCCCTGCGAGAACGCCGGTCCGCCGACGCCATTCACGCGATCGACGGCGCGCGGCGCCGGATGGCAATGGCGAATTCCCCTGCAGCATCGCACCGGGAATGGCTATGTTTATTCAAGCGCTCACATCAGCGATGACGAGGCGGCGGCCACGCTCATGGCCAATCTCGATGGCCGCGCACTCGGTGAACCGCGCAAACTTCAATTCACCACCGGCATGCGCAGGAAATTTTGGAATAAGAACTGTGTTGCCATCGGTCTTGCTTCCGGCTTCATGGAGCCGCTTGAATCGACCAGCATTTACCTGATCCAGTCCGGAATCGCGAGGTTGATCAATCTCATGCCGGACCGCGACTTCAGCCCGGTGCTGATCGAGCGCTACAATTCACAGGCCGCGTTCGAGTTCGAGAGGATCAGGGACTTCTTGATCCTGCACTATTGGGCAACCGAGCGCCGCGACACGTCTTTTTGGAGATACTGCAGCGGAATGAGCATTCCCGAACCTCTTGCCGATACCGTCCGCCTTTTCAAGGATAGCGGCCGCTTCTTCCGCAATGCCGAGGAGATGTTTGCGATCACCAGCTGGGTACAAGTCATGCTGGGCCAACATATTGTGCCCCAGCACTATCATCCCGCCGTCGATCTCGTTCCGGATCAGGAAATCGCCGGCTTGATCGACAGCGTGAAGGCAGTCATTGCAGCCTGCGTGGACGCAATGCCGACGCATGCGCAGTTCATCGCCAAGCACTGCGCGGTATGAGATTTCACCATGCCGTCCGAGCCGGCGCGCTCGCCGCGATATTAACTCTGGCCGCCTGCAGCGCCCTGCAGCCGGCGGCGGCGCCAAAACTGCTGCAGCAGACGGACACACCCAATGGCGCCGGTGAATTTCTCGAGGACATCGAGCACAAGACCTTTGATTTCTTTTGGGCCAACGCCAATCCCAAGAACGGCCTGGTCCCGGACCGTTATCCGACGCGTATTTTCGCGAGCGTCGCGGCGGTCGGGTTTGCGCTGACGGCCTATCCCATCGGGGTTGAGCGCGGCTACGTATCGCGTGCAGAGGCCCGCGACCGGGTGCTGAAGACGCTGCGCTTCTTCCGCGATGCGCCCCAAGGTCTTGGCGCCAAAGGATTCGCGGGGTACAAGGGCTTTTACTACCACTTCCTGGATATGGAAACCGGAGTGCGGTTCAACGAGCAGTCTGACCTGTCGATGATTGACACATCCCTGTTTATCGCCGGGGTGCTGTTCTGTCAGAGCTATTTCGATGGAACGGATCCTGAGGAAAAAGAGCTGCGCAAGATCGCCGATTGGTTATACCGGCGCATCGATTGGGGCTGGGCTTCGCGCGACGAGGGTGCGGTGGCGCTGAGCTGGACACCGGAGATGGGCTTTCATCAGCGAAATTGGCGCGGTTACAACGAATCCTCGATCATGTACATCCTAGGGTTGGCCTCGCCGACCGCGCCGATGCCCGCAACAGCCTGGCAGTCGTACACGTCGACCTTCGATTTTCATTGGGTCAACGAGGGCCAGTGGTATCTTGCGTTCCCACCCTTGTTCGGACATCAATACTCGCACGTCTGGATCGATTTTCGCGACATCCGCGATGCGTACATGCGAGGCAAGGGGATCGACTATTTCGACAATACCCGCCGCGCCATCTTTGCGCAGCGCAGTTATGTGATTGCCAATCCCATGAAGTGGGTGGGCTACTCGTCGCGGTTGTGGGGCATTACCGCGAGCGACGGCCCGGTCGAAGCGAAGCTGGAGTACAACGGCGAAACTCGCGCATTCCATGCCTATGCAGCCCGCGGTGCGGGCGGCCCCCAGAACTATGACGATGGGACGCTTGCTCCCAATGCGGTGGCCGGGACACTGCCGTTTACGCCGGAGATCGCCATGCCGACCTTGCGATTGATGAAGGAGCAGTACGGCAAATACATCTACTCGACCTTCGGCTTCGTGGATGCCTTCAATCCCAGCTTCAATTACACCGATGTGAAGCTCACCTATGGCCAAGTCGTTCCGGAGGTGGGTTGGGTCGACAACAACTACTTGGGCATTGACGAAGGCCTGACCATCACCATGATCGAAAATTTCCGCAGCGGCCTCATCTGGCGCGTCATGCGCCGCAATCCCTATTTGCGGCGCGGTCTCGAGCGGGCAGGCTTCGAAGGCGGCTGGTTGGACAGCCGATAAATCCTAGGCGCCGGCGAGCAGAACCGACGCCATCGCCGCCAAACCTTCCTTACGGCCGATGAATCCTAAACGCTCGGTGGTGGTCGCTTTGATGTTGATCACGGCAGCCGCGGCATTCAGGTCGGCGGCGAGGTTGGCCGCCATCGCACTTCGATGCACGGCGATGCGCGGCGCTTCGGCGAGCACGGTGATGTCTGCATTGACCAGCTGAAGTCCCGCCGCCTTCATACGCTGCGCCACCACGCGCAGAAACACGCGGCTGTCCGCGCCGCGATAGCGCGGATCGGTATCGGGAAAATGCTGGCCGATGTCGCCGTCGCCCATGGCGCCGAGCAGGGCGTCGCACAAGGCGTGAATCACGACGTCGCCGTCCGAGTGCGCCACCACGCCTTGGCTGTGCGCAATGCGCACGCCGCCCAGCACGACGTGATCGCCCTCGCCATAGGCATGCACATCCATCCCTTGTCCGACTCGCATTCGACTGCCCTCCCCCGCCTTGAGTGCGCCCGACGCCATCTGCAGTATGCCTGCCGCCACCTTCAAATCCTCGGGACGAGTCACCTTGATGTTGAATGGTGAACCGCTGACCAAGGAAGCACGAATGCCGATGCGCTCCATGGCTTGCGCTTCATCGGTCACCGCAATACCGGCACGAGCCGCGTCTTGAAGCGCGCGGCGCAACGGCGCGAATGCAAAAACCTGCGGCGTCAAGGCGCGCCACAGGCCGGCGCGGTCGACGGTTTCAACGCCGCCCGGCAGCTCGCGCTTGACCGTGTCGACAATCGGAGCCGCGAGCACGGCCCCGCTGATTTCCGATGCGCTGTCGCCCGATTTATTCTGGAGCGCATCGGCAAGGGCGCCGATGTCGCTGCCGCTCAAGCAGGGGCGCGCCGCATCGTGCACCAAAATCCAATCATCGGACGCGGCTCGAGAAGCCAGAAATTCCAGACCGTTCATCACCGAGTCTTGCCGCTGCGCACCGCCGATCGTGGTCAGGAGCTTCTCTGAGTTCAGCCTGGCCGCGACCTGCGGCCAATGACTGTCGCCGGCCGCGAGCACGACCACGATGGCGTGGATGCGCGGCTCGGCCAGCAGCGCGCGCAGCGACCATTCGAGCACGCTGCTGCCCAAGAGCGGGATGTACTGTTTGGGGATCGCGTCCGGCTTGGCTAGAGCGAAGCGTTCGCCGCGGCCTGCCGCAGGAACGATCGCCCAGAGGCGGCGCGTCGCAGGCGCATTCATTCTCGGCGAGCGGTGACGGGAGAAGCGGGCGCGGCGGGAGCAGGCGTGTTGGTCCGCACGACTTGATAAAAGGTTTCGCTGGCGGCGACCATCCCCAATTCACTGCGCGCGCGCTCTTCGAGCGCCGTCAAACCGACTTTCAAATTGGCCACTTCCGCGCTCAATTGCCGATTGCGTTGGGCCTGCTCATGATTGGCCGCTTTTTGCGCATCGACCGAAATTTGCAGCCCCGATACTTCGCGCAGGCCTCGGTCCGAGAGCCACAATCGGCCCTGGAGCAGGAGCAGTGTGATGGCCAGTACGGCCGCGAAAATCCTCATGGGGACAGGAGCTTAGCACGAATTCTTAAGAAATTGGAACCGACAGGGCACGCGCTCCTGCGTAAGACGCCTTCGCGCCCAGCTCACCCTCGATTCTCAGGAGCTGGTTGTACTTGGCCATTCGATCGGAGCGCGACATCGAACCGGTCTTGATTTGCGTCGCGGTCGTCGCGGCGGCAATGTCCGCGATCGTCGCGTCCTCGGTCTCGCCGGAGCGGTGCGATACGACGGCGGCATACTTGGCCTTGAAGGCCATATCGATCGCGGCCAGCGTTTCGGTCAAAGTCCCGATTTGATTCGGCTTGATGAGAATCGCGTTGGCGATTTTCTTGGCGATGCCCTCGGCGAAAATCTTGGTGTTCGTCACGAACAAATCATCGCCCACCAGCTGCACCTTCGTTCCCAATTTGCGCGTGAGGATTGCCCAGCCGTCCCAATCGCCTTCGCTCATGCCGTCTTCGATGGTGACGATGGGGTACTTGGCGACCAAGCCCGCAAGATAATCGGTAAATTCCGACGCGTTGAATTTGCGCCCCTCGGACTCGAGGTCATAGACGCCGTCCTTGAAGAATTCGGTGCTGGCGACATCCAAACCCAAATAAATGTCCTTGCCCGCGCGATAGCCGGCCTTGTCGATGGCTTCCAAAATGATGGTGATCGCCGCTTCGTTAGACGGCAAATCCGGGGCGAAGCCGCCCTCATCGCCCACGGCGGTATTCAAGCCCTTGGCGTGCAGCACCTTTTTCAAGGTGTGGAACACTTCGGCGCCATAGCGCAACGCCTCTGAGAACGTCGGCGCGCCGATCGGCAGAATCATGAATTCTTGGATGTCGACGCTGTTGTCTGCGTGCGCCCCGCCGTTGATGATATTCATCATCGGCACGGGCAGCGTCAAATCCCCGGTGCGTGCCAGATGCCGGTACAGCGGCAATCCTTGATCGGTCGCGGCAGCCTTCGCCGCCGCCAGCGACACCGCCAAAATCGCATTGGCGCCCAATCGCGCCTTGCTGTCCGTGCCGTCCAATTTGATCATCGCGGCATCGAGAGCCGCTTGATCCTGAGCATTTGCGCCCATGACGGAGTCGCGAATCGTGCCGTTGATGGCGCCGACCGCCTTGAGCACACCCTTGCCGCCGTATCGTTTCATATCGCCGTCGCGCAGCTCCACCGCTTCGCGCGATCCGGTCGAAGCGCCCGAGGGCACCGCTGCCCGGCCGACGGTGCCGGAATCCAATACCACGTCCGCTTCGACCGTGGGGTTTCCCCGCGAATCGATGATTTGACGGCCGCGAACATCGACGATTCGACTCATAAGAGTGATTCCTCAAAAGGTGATCTCTTGACCGCAATGTCCAGTTCGGCAAGCGTGGTCAGCAAGGACTTCATGCGATCCAAGGGCCAGGCGTTCGGACCATCCGACAGCGCCTTGGCGGGGTCGGGATGCGTCTCCATGAAAATGCCCGCCACGCCGGCGGCCACCGCGGCACGCGCCAGCACCGGCACGAATTCCCGCTGCCCGCCGGAGGAGTCGCCCTTGCCGCCGGGCAGCTGCACCGAGTGCGTTGCATCGAACACCACCGGACACCCGGTGGCGCGCATCACGGCCAGGGAGCGCATGTCCGACACCAGGTTGTTATAGCCGAACGAGAAGCCGCGTTCGCAAACCATGATCTGCGCATTGCCGGTGGAGCGCGCCTTGTCCACGACGTTCTGCATTTCCCAGGGCGACAGGAACTGCCCCTTCTTGATGTTCACCGGTTTGCCCTGCGAGCAGGCGGCGACGATGAAATTGGTTTGACGGCAGAGAAATGCCGGCGTTTGCAGCACATCGACCACGGCCGCGACTTCGGCAAGCGGTGTATCTTCATGCACGTCGGTCAAAACCGGCACACCGATTTGTTCGCGCACTTTGCTCAAGGCCTTCAGGCCTTCTTGCAAGCCGGGACCGCGAAAACTCGCGCGCGAGGAGCGATTGGCCTTGTCGAACGATGCTTTGAAGATGAAGGGGATTTTGAGCGCGGCTGTCATCTCCTTGAGACGGCCGGCCACATCGATGACGAGGCCTTCGCTTTCAATGACGCACGGGCCTGCAATCAAAAAGAACGGGCGATCGGGCCCGACCTCAAAGGAAGTCAGCTTCATGGCTCAGGGGTTCATGCCGTGGCGGCTCGCCCGGGCTGCAGCGAAGCTCGGTACTCGCGCGCTGCCCTGACGAAGCCCGCGAACAGCGGGTGCCCATCGCGTGGCGTGGACGTGAATTCGGGGTGGAACTGACTGGCCACGAACCAGGGATGGCTGGGCAATTCGATGAATTCCACCAACCCGTCCGCCGAGAAGCCGGAGAAGCGCAGGCCGGCCGCTTTCAATTCCTCGAGATAGTGATTGTTGAATTCATAGCGATGGCGATGACGCTCGAATATCGAATCCTTGCCGTACAGCGAGCGCGCCAGCGAACCCGGAACGAGTTTGGCCTCTTGGGCGCCGAGCCGCATGCTGCCGCCCAAATCCGATTTCTCATCGCGCACCTGTTGACCGCGCTCCAGGTCCTGCCATTCGGTAATCAATGCGATCACCGGGTGATTGGTGGCGCGGTCGAACTCGGTGCTGTTGGCGCCCTTGAGCGCCAGTACATTGCGCGCATATTCGATGATGGCGAGCTGCATCCCCAAACAAATGCCCAGGTACGGAATGCCGTTTTCGCGCGCAAAACGGATCGCTTGGATCTTGCCTTCGATGCCGCGGTCGCCGAATCCGCCCGGCACCAAAATAGCGTCCATTTTCTGCAGCGCGGCTGCGCCCGAGCGCTCGATGTCCTGCGACTCGAAATAGTGAATATTGACCCGCGTGCGCGTCTTGATGCCGCCGTGCATCAGGGATTCGTTCAATGAAATATACGAGTCGCGAATCTGCACGTACTTTCCGACCATGCCGATGTCGACGACGGCTTCCGGATTCTGTTTGGCGGCAACGACCGCGCGCCATTCGGACAGATCGGTTGGCGGTGCGTTCAAGCGCAGCTTGTCGACCACGATGTCGTCCAGGTCCTGCTCGTGCAGCAGCATCGGGATTTTGTAAATATCATCGGAATCCACCGCCGAAATCACCGCCCTCTCTTCGACATTGGTGAACAACGCAATCTTGCGGCGCTGCTCATCCGGCAGGCTTTGCGAGCAGCGGCACAACAAAATATCGGGTTGAATGCCGATGCCGCGCAGCTCCTTCACCGAGTGCTGGGTGGGCTTGGTCTTGATTTCGCCGGCGCCGCCTAGAATCGGCACCAAGGTCAGGTGCATGTACAGCACCTTGTCGCGCCCGAGTTCCACGCCCATTTGGCGAATGGCTTCGAGAAACGGCAGCGATTCGATGTCGCCGACCGTGCCGCCGATTTCCACCATGCAGACGTCCGAATCGCCGGCGCCCATGCGGATCCGGTGCTTGATCTCGTCGGTGATGTGCGGAATGACTTGCACCGTCGCACCGAGGTAATCGCCGCGCCGCTCCTTGGCAATGACGCGCTCGTAGATTCTGCCCGTCGTGAAATTGCTGTTGCGGCCGGTGGTCGTGCGCACAAAACGCTCGTAATGGCCCAAATCCAAGTCGGTCTCGGTGCCGTCGGCGGTGACGAAAACCTCGCCATGCTGAAACGGGCTCATGGTGCCGGGATCCACATTGATGTAAGGATCCAGCTTCACCATGCTGATTTTGAGGCCGCGGGCCTCGAGGATGGCGCCCAAGGACGCCGAGGCAATTCCTTTACCCAGCGAGGAGACCACGCCGCCGGTGACGAAAACGAATCGATTCATGATGAGTCACCGCCGATTAAACGTTTGTTGTCCACTTAAACTAAGCGGATGCTCAAACGGAGCCAAAGGGAACAATTGGAATACGACGGGAGTTCAGGTTACCAGAACACGTCCATCTCGACAATCCTAACAAACGCTACTTAACCATGGGCGCGAAGTTCGCACGTGGGCACGAAGTTCGCGTGAAACATTCGCGTGGAACGCTGCTAATGCGCTGCTAGCCGAACTTCGCGGTCGGCTAAATCACGAGGGGCGCATCGTTCCACGTAACTTTGAGCCCTGGCGCGTCCGGCGCGGCGCACCAGCGAGCCTCCAGCCACAAATCAGCGACGGCAATCAAGTCATCGCCGGCAAACACCAGAGGCAGTGCATCCCGCATCCAGGGCAGCACGCCCTGCGACTGGCATAGGTGCTGCACGGTCTGCGTCTTCGCCGATCGAGCGGGCTTGAGCGTCTCGCCCCCCTCGCGCCTTCGCACCATCACGACCGCGGGCAGCGCGTCGGCCGCGATTCCCCCGATCTGGGCACCCCACGTGAGATAGCCGAGATTCGCACCCAACGCAATGCTCGAACCTAGGACAGCGGTCCAAGGCCTCGCCTCTTCCAAGCGCGGGCAATCAGCCTCGGTGAGGAACAACCGCTGCCGATAGCGGCGCAAGGCCTTATTGCCCCACACGATGGCAGGCTGGTGATCTGCGTCCGCCTCGAACACCTGCCGCAAGGCCTCGGCAAGGCGCGCCGTCGATGGCGCTTCCACGCCCGCCTCACCCAGCCATGCGCGAATGGCATTCATGCGATTCGCTTGCGGCAGCGCTCTTAAGGCCGGCACCGACAGAGCATCTCCATCGCGCAGACGCGCCACATCGGCAGCCGCCATCCTATCCAGCAATTCTTGCGCCTCGGCCATATGCCGGGCGCTGCGCGACAGGGCAATGTCCGCGCCCGGCCAACGCGTCTCGATCAGAGGCCAGATCGCTTTTCGCAAGTAACTGCGGTCAAAGCGCAAATCCTCGTTCATGGGATCGATGACTTTGGAATTCCCAAGGTGCCCGCCCCATTGCAGCAGCTCGCGCTGCGGCACATCCAGCACAGGGCGCACATGCCACCCTAACCCTAAAATGCGGCGGACCGGCATGGCCGACATGCCCTTGACGCCCGCTCCCCGCAACGCCTGCAGCAACAGGGTCTCGGCCTGATCCTGGCGGTGATGCGCCGTCAGCAGGCATTCCAGCGGCTGAAGCTGCGCGGCGAGCGCCGCATAGCGCGCATCGCGCGCCGCAGCCTCGATCGACCGGCCTGCTTCACTTTGAACCTCGACGCGGATCAAACCTAAGGGGACGCCCAGACGCTCACAGAGACTCCGGCACGCTTCGCAAAATTCCGCGGCCGCCGCTTGCAGGCCGTGATCGATGTGGACCGCGCGCAGCGGCAAGCCGCGAAATCCGCCACTCAGCCCCGCCAGCGCTGCGAGCAAAGCGGCGGAATCCGCGCCGCCGCTCAATGCCACCACGAGGCCGCGGGCGTCTTCCGGGACGGAGGACTCGAGCACCGCGTACAAGGATGCCGCGGAAAAACTCATCTCTAGCTGTCGTGATATGCACCGAAGCCGCGCACGCGAGCCTGGCGCGCGTCGAGCAGCTGGGTGATGGGTTGATTGCGAAGTTCCGTCAAGTGCTTGAGCATGCTCTGTTTGATGCCTTCGGCCATCAGCTGTGGATCGCGGTGCGCGCCGCCGTGCGGTTCTTTCAAGACTTCATCGACCAATCCGAGTTTGTAGAGCCGGTCTGCGGTGCCGCCCATGGCATCGGCCGCGATTTCCTTTTTCTCGGTGCTCTTCCACAGAATCGATGCGCAACTTTCCGGCGAAATGACCGAATAGGTGCTGAATTGCAGCATGATCAGCTGGTCACAGACGCCGATGGCCAGCGCGCCGCCGGAGCCGCCCTCGCCGATCACGATGCTCAAGACCGGAGCGGCCAAGTTGGACATCTCGAATAAGTTGCGCGCGATCGCTTCGCTCTGGCCGCGTTCCTCGGAACCAATGCCCGGATACGCTCCCGGCGTGTCGATCAACGTCACGACCGGGATGCGGAATCGCTCCGCCATTTTCATCAGGCGCAGCGCCTTGCGATACCCCTCAGGTTTGGGCATGCCGTAGTTGCGCCGCACGCGCTCCTTGGTATCGCGGCCTTTTTGGTGGCCGATCAACACCACCGGCGTGCCTTCGAGCCGCGCCAGTCCGCCGACGATCGCCAGGTCATCGCTGTACATGCGATCGCCGTGCAACTCGTGCCAGTCGCTGAAGATCATCGAGACATAATCCAACGTATAAGGCCGCTGCGGATGACGCGCCAACTGAGTGATTTGCCAAGGTGAAAGATTGGCAAAAATGCTGGTGGTGAGCGCCCTGCTCTTCGACTGCAGGCGCTTGATCTCTTCTGAAATATTGACGCTGGCATCGGTGCCGATGAATTTGAGTTCCTCGATCTTGGCCTCGAGCTCCGCGATCGGTTGTTCAAATTCCAGAAAATTCATCGCCATGAAGATGTTTCCTCGCCGCGAACGTCATTTCGCGGACCATACACTAAATACCATCCCTCGCGCCCGCCAAGCGCCGACAGCCGGTCCAATAGCTCACGCGTCGGACGCACCGACCAGGCGTCGGGAAGATTCACCTTACCACTGTAGTCGGCCCGATTGACCGCCACGCTGACCCCGCAGGGTCCGCGCAAGTAGGGCTTCAGCACCTGTTCGAAGCGATTCATGCCCTGCGGGCCATCGAATTCGGCCGGCCAACGCAGCCACAGGCGGCGCGCGAAGCGCTCACGCGCCCGGTCGATATCCATCAAGGACTTGGCCTGCAAACGCCAAGCCTCGATGAAGTCATCGAAGCGCAGCGTGCCATCGATGATCAGGATGGCGTCTTTGACAATGATATCGCGATGCTGCTGAAACACTTCCTCGTACAAGCTGACCTCGAGGCGCGCGCTGCGATCGTCCAGGATCAAGGTCACGCGATTCGGGCGGCGGCGAATTTCCAGCACCAAACCCGCCACGGTGGCGGGCTTGCCCGCCGACCAGTTGCGCGCACCTTCCAGCGGCGCCGGCGGTTTGGGACCGCCGACATCGGCCAGACGCGCACTCACCAAGAACTTCAAGTCCGGCTCATAGGGCGTTATGGGATGGCCGCTCAAGAACAGGCCCAGCGTTTCGCGCTCGCCGGCCAGACGCTCAGCCTCGGACCAATCCGCCACGGCGACATTCTCGGCGGCACTCAATCCGAACAGGTCGTCCTGGCCCACACTGATGGCGCGCGAATTCTGCTCTCCCAAATGCATGGCGCGGTCGAGCTCCGCCGTCAGCGATGCGCGATTGGGCCCAATCTGGTCCAAGCTGCCGGAGCGAATCAATGCCTCGAACACGCGCCGGTTCACGCGCTGCAAATCAATGCGCCGGCACAGATCCGGCAGAGTCTCGAACGGCCCGTTCTTTTCGCGGTCCTCGATGATGGCTTCGACCGCAGAAGCGCCCACGCCTTTGATGGCGCCCATGCCATAGCGGATGCTGCCCGGACCGGCGACGCGAAATGCATACACCGAGGCATTCACATCGGGCGGCAGGACCTTGAGTCCCATGCCGGTGCACTCATCGATGAGCGTCACCACTTTGTCGGTCTTGTCCATATCCGAGGACAGCACCGCCGCCATGTACGCCGCCGGGTAGTGCGCCTTGAGCCACGCCGTTTGGTAGGACAACAAGGCGTAGGCCGCGGAATGCGATTTATTGAATCCGTAGCCGGCAAATTTTTCCATCAGGTCGAAAATATGCGTCGCCTGCGCCTCGCGCACGCCGCGCGCGACTGCGCCGCTGACGAATACCGAGCGCTGCTTCGCCATTTCCTCGGGCTTTTTCTTGCCCATGGCGCGGCGCAGGAGATCGGCGCCGCCCAGAGTGTAGCCGGCCAATATCTGGGCGATCTGCATGACCTGTTCCTGGTACAGGATCACGCCGTAGGTCGCCTCGAGCACGGGCTTCAAATCCGGATGCAGGTAGTCGATGATCGCCCCGGTGAGGTCGTGCTTGCGCGCGATGAAGTCCTCGACCATGCCGGATTGCAGCGGTCCGGGCCGAAACAGTGCGACCAGCGCGACGATATCGCCGAAGCGGTCGGGCTGCAGACGCCGAATCAGATCTTTCATGCCGCGCGATTCGAGCTGGAATACTGCCGTGGTCTTGGTGCTCTTGAGCAGCGCATAGGTCAGCGCGTCGTCCATCGGCAAGGCGCTCATCACCAGCGGCGCTTCACCGCTGCCGGCGCGCTGTGCATTGATGTCGCGCACCACCCAGTCGATGATGGTGAGCGTTCGCAGCCCCAGAAAATCAAATTTGACCAGGCCCGCGGCTTCGACATCGTCCTTGTCGAACTGGGTCACCGGCGTGCTGCTGCCCTCTTCGCAGTACAGCGGCGTGAAATCAGTCAGGACCGAGGGCGCGATGACCACGCCGCCGGCGTGCGTACCGGCGTTTCGCGCAAGACCTTCGAGCGTTCGCGCCAGATCAATGAGATCGTGAACCTCGGGCTCGTTGTCGTAGAGGCGCTTGAGCTCCTCTTCTTGTTCGAGCGCCTTGTCGAGGGTCATGCCGATTTCCAACGGAATCAGCTTGGCGATTTTGTCGACATAGCCGTACGGATGCCCCAGAACGCGGCCGACATCGCGCACCACCGCTTTGGCCGCCAACGTGCCGTAGGTGATGATTTGCGAGACGCGGTCGCGGCCGTACTTGTTGGCCACGTATTCGATCACCCGATCGCGGCCATCCATGCAGAAGTCGACGTCGAAATCCGGCATCGACACGCGCTCGGGATTCAAGAACCGCTCGAACAGAAGATCATGTTCGATCGGGTCCAGATCAGTGATGCCCAGTGCGTAGGCGACCAGCGATCCTGCGCCGGAACCGCGGCCGGGACCCACCGGCACCCCGTTCTCGCGCGCCCAACGAATGAAGTCCGCGACGATCAAGAAATATCCGGCAAACCCCATGGCGCAAATGACGCCGAGTTCAAGATCCAGGCGCGCCTCGTAGGCTGCAACGGCTGCGGAGCCCGCCAACGCCGGCGACGCGGCAACGCGAGTGTCCAGGCCGCGCTTTGATTCCTCGCGCAGGAATTCCTCCGTGCTCGATCCGGCCGGCACCGGGTAGGCGGGCAGCATGGAGGCACCCAGGCGAATCTCCAGAGAACAGCGCTTGGCAATTTCCAGCGTATTGGCCAGCAGTTCCGGGGCGTCCGCAAAGAGCTCGGCCATTTCCGCCGGCGACTTCAGGTACTGCTCCTCGGAATAGCGCCGCGGCCGGCTCGCATCCCCGAGCTGCGCGCCGTCATGGATGCAGACGCGTGCCTCATGCGCTTCGAACTCCGCGCGCGTCAGAAACCGCACATCATTCGTGGCGACCGCGGCGACGCCTCGAGACTGGGCCAGCTCCATGGCCGCTTCGGAGCACACTTGCTCGCCCGCCCGGCCGGTGCGTTGTACTTCCAGGTAGAACCGATCGCCGCAAAATGCCTGCCAACGCTCGAGACAACGCTCCGCTTCGTCGTCGCGGCCGCGCGCGAGGCACCTGCCGATGTCGCCTTCGAAGCCGCCCGAGAGCACGATCAGGCCCTGCAGGATTTCGCTGTTGATCCAACTGCGCTCGAGCATGGGCGCGCCGCGCTGCTGCCCTTCTAAATAGGAGCGGGTCACGAGCTGCGTCAGATGCCGGTACCCTTTCAGGTTCTGACAGAGGAATACAATGCGCGATGGCGCCGCTCGTTCACCCGGCTCGCGAATCCAGGCGTCCACGCCGATCAGCGGCTTGATGCCCGCTGCCTGCGCCTCCTTGTAGAACTTCACCATGGCGAACAGATTGCTTTGATCGGTCAACGCAACCGCCGGCATGCGCCCTGCCGCCACGGCGGCCATCAATTCCGGCACGCGCACGATCCCATCGACCAGCGAGTATTCCGTGTGCAATCGCAGGTGAACGAACGCCGTCAAGTCTCGCACCGCAGAGCGAGGCGTACCGGCTCGAAGGAACGGCGGTGCAACGGACAGGGTCCATGCAGCGTCAAGAGGCGTTGATGGTCCGGGGTCGCGTAGCCTTTATGACTTGCGAAACAATATGCAGGATATATCGTATCCATTTGATTCATATAACTATCTCTGGCCGTTTTTGCCAGAATCGATGCAGCGCTGATCGCCGGCTCGGAGACATCGCCGTCAATGATGGCACGAGCCGTCAACACCTTGCCCAATCCGTTTAAATTGGGAAGCCGGTTACCGTCAACCAGCACATGGTCGGGTGTGAGCGTCATGGCGAGCAAGGCGCGGCGCATCGCGAGAAACGTGGCCTGCAGAATATTCAACGCATCGATCTCGAGATGATCGGCCCAGCCGATGCCGAAGCACAGCGCCTCGCGCCTGATGGCCACGCTCAAGCGCGAACGCTCCTCGGGACTCAAGGATTTCGAATCGGCAACGCCTTCGATGGGCCGGCGCGGCCGCAAGATCACCGCGGCGGCGACGACCGGTCCCGCGAGGGGACCGCGACCCGCCTCATCGATGCCGGCAACCCGCCTCACTCGGCCGATCCTCGCTCGGCCGATCCTCGCTCGGACGGGCTCCCGCTGTTCAACAGATCCAGAATCGCCTGAGCCGCGCGCGTTCCGGCGCCACGGCGCAAGTCGGCGTGGATGCGCGAGAACTCCCGCTCCAGGGCGCTGCGCCGCTCGGTATCGTCAAGCCACATCAAGAGCTCCGCTCCGATCGACTCGGGGATGATCTGGTCCTGAAAATATTCGCCGACGACGCGCTTATCCGCAAGTAGATTTGGTTGCGCAAAGAACTTGGATTTCACCAGTTTCAATCTCGTGAGCACCCAGCCCGTGAGAGCGCCCAAGCGATAGACCACCACCATGGGGCGCTTGCACAGGGCGGTTTCCAAGGTGGCGGTGCCCGATGCCACCAACACCACATTGGCTGCGCTCAATGCCGTGGTCGCCTGGCCGTCGATCAAGAGTACCTCGAGCGCCGGCGCGTCCCGCCGCAGCACCTCCGAGAAAATCTGTCGCGTCGCAGCGCTTGCCATCGGTGCGATGAATTCAAGCTCCGGCCGCTGCGCGACCATCCAGCGCGCGACTGCCGCGAAGTCCGCAGCCAGCCGCTCGACTTCACCGCGGCGGCTTCCCGGCAGCAACGCGACGATGCTCGACTTCTGGTCCAGCCCGAGCGCGCGGCGCGCCGCCTCGCGATCGATTTGCTCTGGAATCGCGTCCGCCAACGGATGACCGACGAATTCCGCACGTATCCCGTGTTCATCGTAAAAGCGCTTTTCGAACGGCAGCAGGCACAACACGAGGTCCACCGATTCTCGAATCTTGCGGGCGCGTCCCTGCCGCCATGCCCACACCTGCGGACTGACGTATTGCACGATGGGAATGCCCGCCGCATGCAGGCTGCGGGCCAATCGTAAGTTGGTGTCGGGCGCATCGATGCCGATGAAAACATCCGGCCGGGCCGTCAGGAACATTCGCTTGATGCGCGCGAGCAGCCGCGCCAGCCTCGGTAAATCGCGCAGGACATCAAATAATCCCATCACGGCCAGCGATTCGGCCGGCTCCCAGGTCTCGCACCCCGCCGCCTGCATTTTGGGTCCGGCGACGCCGAAGAACTGGGTGTCGGGAGCGCGCCGGCGCAGCGCATGGATGAGATCGGCGCCTAAGGTATCGCCTGAGGCCTCACCCGCCACCAGGCCCACTCGCAGGGGAGTGGACACGCGCGTAGCTGCGGGCGCGTTCATTGCTAACGAACGATGCTGCGTGAGCTGCGCTTGATGAATTCGACGAAGGGCGCGATTTCCGGCTGCGTTGCCGCCGCTTTTTCAAGCTCCTCCATGGCCGCTTTCAACTTCAGACCCGAGCGGTACAGCAGCCGATAGGCGCGGCGAATGTTCAGAATTTGCGCAGGCGTGAATCCGCGCCGCTGCAAGCCGACGGAGTTGACGCTGTGCGGCACCGCCGGCCTTCCCACCGCCATGACATAGGGCGGAACATCGCGAGTCACGGCAGCGTTGTGCGCAATGAAACAATATGCGCCAATTTTGGTGTACTGATGCACGGCCGACAGGCCGCCCATGGTGACCCAGTCGCCGATCTCCACATGGCCGCCCAAGGTGGCGCAGTTCGCCATCACGATCTGGTCGCCCAAATGGCAGTCATGCGCCACATGCGAATACGCCATCAAAAGATTGTCGTTGCCGATACGCGTCACGCCTTTATCATGGGTGGTGCCGCGGTTCACGGTCACGGATTCGCGAAACACGTTGCGGTCGCCGATCTCGAGTCGCGTGGGCTCGCCGTTGTATTTTTTGTCCTGCGGCGCGTCGCCGATCGAGGCGAACTGGAAGATCTTATTGTCTGCGCCGATGCGCGTGGGCCCGTTGATCACGGCGTGCGGACCGATCCAGGTTCGAGGTCCGATGACAACGTCGGCGCCGATCACGGTAAAGGGTCCCACTTGGACGTCCGCGGCGAGCTGTGCTTGCGGCGATATCACCGCCCGCGAATCGATCATCCGGCCGCTCCTGCTGGAGCTGTCTTGGTCTCCCGGGCCGCCTTGGTCTCCGGAGCGACCATGATTTCCGCCGACGCCACTTCCTTGCCCTCGACTTCGGCCAAGCAATCGAATTTCCAAATCCCCTTGAACGCGCGCTTCAAGGTGACCCTCAGCATCAACTGATCGCCCGGCACCACGGGCTTGCGAAAACGCGCGTTGTCGATGGCGACAAAGTAAAAACGCGTATTGATGTCAGGCACCACCTTTGCGGTCTTGAACGCCAAGATGCCGGCGGCCTGCGCCAAGGCCTCGACGATGAGAACCCCCGGCATTACGGGGCGGTGCGGGAAATGTCCTTGGAAGAACGGCTCGTTGACCGTCACATTCTTCAGCGCGACGCAGTGCTGGCCCGCAACGCATTCCAAGACCCGATCGACCAACAAGAAGGGATACCGATGCGGCAGTTGCCGCATGATCGCTTCGATATCCAACCTATCGGACTCCGACATTATCTCTCCTATCCGTCCAATCGCCGCAGATGGGCGACCATCCGCCGCCACAACCTCGTCTCCACAGTCGGCATGCCGCTCGAATAGCTGCCGGATTTCTTGATCGATGCACTCACCAAGCTGCAGCCCGTCACCACCACATCGTCGGCGATGGTCAAGTGACCGGCAAAACCCACCATTCCGCCGATCATGCAGCGCTGGCCGATCACCGTGCTGCCGGAGATGCCGGTGCAGGCGGCGATGGCGGTATGAGCGCCGATGATCACGTTGTGGCCTACTTGGATCTGATTGTCCAGTTTGACGCCATTCTCGACAACCGTATCATCAATGGCGCCCCGATCGATCGTGGTGTTCGCGCCGATTTCCACGTCATCGCCAACGCGCACGCTGCCCACTTGCGGCACCTTCTCCCAGGTCCCGCTGTTGGGCGCGAAACCGAAACCGTCCGCGCCGACCACGGCGCCGGCGTGCAGCAGGCAGCGCATGCCCAAGGTCACGCCCGGGTATAAATTCACCCTCGACCTCAAGGCCGAGTCGGCGCCGACCGAGGCGCCCTTCTGGACAATGCAGCCGGGGCCGACCAATACGCGCTCGCCGATATGCGCACCCTCTTCGATCACGGCGAGCGGCCCAATGCTCGCCGACGCGGCGACTCGAGCCCCGCCGGCCACCACGGCACTGGGGTGGATCCCCGGCTCGGGAGCTGTTTCCGGATGCAGCAGAGCCGCAATGCGCGCATACGCCAGATACGGGTTGGGGTCGATCAGGGCGGCAACCGGGCAGTGCGCTTCATCCTCGGCGCTCAAGATCACGGCGGTCGCCCGCGTGGACTCGAGCTGCCGCCGGTAGCGTGAGTTCGCCAGAAAGCTCAAGCTCCCGGGGTTCGCTCTGGATAAGGTCGCTACGCTGCGGACCGTCAGGGCGGGCTCACCGCGCAGCGTGAGCCCGAACCGCACCGCCAACTCGCCTAGACTGAATTCTGCCTGCACCTAAGCACTGCTAGGCCTTTACGCGGCCGCTTACTTGGCGCCCGGCGGCTTTGCCGGCGCCGCCGCGGGTTTCGGTGTCGATGGCAGGCTCGCCGGCTTGGTCTTCAATACTTCCAGGACCTGCGCCGTGATATCCAGCTGCGGCTTGTTGTAAAACACTCCCTCGCCCAGAACCAGATCAAAACCTTGCGCGCTCGAGTAGGTGCGGATCTCCTCCAGCAGGTAGCGCTGAACTTTGCCGAGCTCCTCATTTTTCCGGGTCGACAAATCGTCCTGGAACTCCCCGCCCTTGCGCGAGAACTCGCGTTGCTGATCACGCAACTGTTTCTCCGCCTTGGCGCGATCGGCCTCCGCCATGATCGCCCCTTCCTTCGCCAACTTCTCATCGCGGGCCTTGAGATCGTTCTGCATGGCCACCAATTCGCGCTGACGCGGCCCGAACTCATTCTGCAGGGCCTGCATCGCGCTTTTGACCTGCGGCGCCTCGGTCATGAGTTTCTGAAAATCCACGTAGCCGATCTTAATTTCGGCGCTTGCCTGCTGCGACACCATGAGTCCGCACAGGCTCAGGGCCAAGAGCGGAATGCTGCGAAGATAAGTCGACATTTTGTTCTTTAGGACCTCAAATTGCGGTCAAAACGCTTGACCGATTGAAAATTGAAAACGCTCCGTCTCGTCGTTGAATCTCACCGTGTTGCCTTCAAACGCATTCAACGGAATTCCGTATGAGAAACGGAACAGGCCCAATGGCGCGAGCCATTGCACTGCAAGGCCGGTTGATTGTTTTAGATTAGCATAACTGAAGTGGTAATCGACCGGCGTTAAGTCATCCACACCCAGGAACTTTACCTTATTACCGGTCTGGAACACGTTGCCGATGTCGTAGAACATGCTGACGCGGGCCGAGCTCCTCCACTTTTCCGGTACCGGGAAAATCAGCTCGTAGCGGTTCACGATCCGGAAGTTTCCACCATACGGGTTGCCGATGCCGATATTGTCCTTCGGCCCCAAGCGGCTTTCTCGGTAGCCCCGGACGCTGTCGGGACCGCCGGCGAAGTAGTTGAGGTAAGGCGGCAGGGAGGTCGTTTTGCCGAGCGCCGAGGCATAGTCG
>DATHFB010000046.1:0-6320 GCA_035318305.1 Steroidobacteraceae bacterium
ACAACGCAGCTACAGTAGAGACTATATAGCACCCGGCGGACCCCGCGCAAAGATAAGGTCCTTCAGGGCGTGACCGGGTTCCGAACTGGACCGCGCGACGTCAAATCGGGCGTTCACCAGGCTCATTTAAGCCTTTGCGGGGATCTCGCCGCGTTTTTCGATCATCGAATCGATCAAACCATAGGAGCGGGCCTGCTCGGCGGTCATAAAGTTGTCCCGGTCGCTGTCAGCCTTGACGCGCTCCACGGTCTGACCCGAGTGCTTGGCCAATATGGCGTTTAAGCGGGTCTTCGTCTCCATGACGTCGCGCGCATGGATGTCGATGTCCGAGGCTTGACCCTGGAAGCCGGCAGACGGTTGATGAATCATGATTTTCGAGTTCGGCAGCGAGTAGCGCTTACCCGCGGCACCTCCGGCCAACAACACCGCGCCCATCGAGGCCGCCAATCCCACGCAAGTCGTGCTTACATCGGGCTTGATGAACTGCATGGTGTCGTAAATGGCCAGGCCCGCACTCACCGACCCGCCCGGCGAGTTGATGTAGATCGCGATGTCCTTGTCGGGATTTTCCGACTCCAGGAACAGCAGCTGCGCCACGATCAGATTCGCCATGTAGTCCTCGACCGGGCCGACAATGAATATGAGCCGATCCTTGAGCAGCCGCGAATAGATGTCGTAGGCCCGCTCGCCGCGAGCGGTTTGCTCCACCACCATCGGAACCAAATTCAATGCGCGCGTGGTCATGAATTACAGCCTCTTAATCTTCCAAATGAATCCCGCTCAATGCTTTGTGAGGTCTTCATAACACCATTTCAAGTGATTTGCGTGAGCTTAGGCCTCGAAGTTCATCAATTCTTTGAAAGTCGACTTCACCTCATGCACCTTGGCATGCTCCAGTATCCAGTCCACCGCCTGGTCTTCCAGCGCCAGACTCTCCACCTGGCGCATGGCTTCGGCGTTTTGCATGTAGGCGCGCTTCATCGTAGCGGCGTCGCCATAGGCGGCCACCATTTCGTCCAGCCGCTCATTCACCCGCGTGCGGTTCACGACCAGGTTCTCGCGTCGAATGACGTCGTTCAGCAACAACCCGAGCGCAACCCGGCGGCGCGCCGGTTCCACGAACGGATCCCGCGGCGGCGCCTGCGATGCATCTTTCGCACCGGCCCTGCGCATCGCTTCGACCTGCATGTCGCGAATCTGGCCTTCGAGCAGCACATTCGGCACATCGGTGGGATTCGCCGCGTAGAGTTTCTCCATCACTGCGGCCTTGTTGCGGTTGCGAATCGCCTGCTCGAGTTCGCGGCGCATGTTGGCGGCCACATCCTCGCGCAGCTTCGCCAAGCCGCCTTCGGTCACGCCGAAGGACTTGCAAAATTCTTCATCGACTTCCGGCAGCACCGGCTCTTCGACCGTCTTGATCTCGGTCGCAAATATCGCCGATTTGCCGGCGAGTTCCGTAGCGCGATAGTCGGCGGGAAAATTCACCGTCACATTGCGCTTCTCGCCTGACGCAGCACCGACCAAACCCTGTTCGAGGTCCGGCAACATCCGGCCTTCGCCCAAAACGATTGCGATGTTCTCGCCCTTGCCGCCGGCGAACGGCACGCCGTCGATGGCGCCTTCGAAATCGATGGTGACCTTATCGCCGCCGGCCGCGGGCCGTGCCGCGGCGACGTATTTCATTTGCTGTTTGCGCAGGCGCTCGATCATGGCGTCGATGTCGCTCTCGCTCACCTGCGCCGTGACCCGGTCGACTTCCAGCGACTCCAGCGGCTGCAGCACGACTTCGGGAAACACCTCGAAGGTCGCTACATACTTGAGGTCCTGTCCCTCATCCATGCTCTGCGGCTCGATGCGCGGGCTGCCCGCCGGCGCCAGCTGCTTCTGCGTCACCGCTTCGGCGTAGCTGGATTGCAGCAATTCGCCGATCACCTCTCGGTGAACCTGGCTGCCAAATTGCTGGCGGATCACCTTGAGAGGCGCCTTGCCGGGACGAAAACCGTTCAAGCGCGCGGTGCGGCTGATGGTCTGCAGACGCGCGGCGATTTCCTTGCTCACGCGCTCGGCGGGCACCTGCACTTGCATACGGCGCTCCAATTTGCCGATACTCTCCACGGAAACCTGCATGTTGATCCTCTATGGGTTAGGAAATGGGCGCGTTGGTGCGAACGGCGAGACTCGAACTCGCACGGGTTGCCCCACCAGGTTCTAAGCCTGGCGCGTCTACCAATTCCGCCACATTCGCAGTTAATCAGCCCACAAGTATATCTAACGGGGTTCGCTTTCGCGAACCAGAAGGCGGGCGACCTCGCGCAAGGCCGGCAGGCCGTTTTCCAACATGAAGTACAGCGGACTGTCGCCATCGAACGGCGGACGAGGCGCCGGCGCATGGACCCACGCCCAAGCGCGGTCTTTGGGTCCCGGCTCGGCGGTGAGCGAATACTGAATATTGGCAATGAGCGCCGCTCTTTCCTGTTGAGTGGCGGATAGCCTGGGCGCCTGGCCCAAGCGGTAGCGCTGCAACACTTGCGGGGAGGGAATTTTGAGCAGCCGGCATTGCTGCAGCGGCGAGAGTTCCCAGGCGTCTGCAATCGCAAAGAAACGTATCAGGGCGTTGGTGCTGGTATGCCGCGCTGCGCGGCGGCTCGCCGGCTGCAGCACCAATCGCGGTCCAGAACGAGTCTTGCTGGGCAATGCGGTTCTCATGGTAACCCTTAATCATACTCCCCAAATAAAGGGGCCACTTGGTATCATGAGGCGTGTCAAAGACCTTTGCCGAGAGGCTGAGCAGAGCGCAACAGACCAGCGGCAGCCTGGTATGCGTCGGGCTCGATCCGGACCCTGCCAAATTACCCGCGGACCTGAGCGAAGAATCATCGCCGCTGTATGCATTCAATCGCCGCATCGTCGATGCGACATTCGACATTGCGGCTGCCTACAAGCCGCAAATCGCGTTCTACAGCGCCGTGGGCGCCGAGGATCAGCTGGCTTCAAGCATCCGCTACATTCGCGAGCGCGCACCGGCCGCCTTGGTGATATTGGATGCCAAACGCGGCGACATCGGCAACACGGCCGAGGCCTACGCGCGAGAAGCGTTTGACCGCTACGGCGCGGACGGCGTGACCGTGAATCCCTACATGGGTGAGGACTCGGTGCGCCCGTTTCTGGCGCGCAAGGATCGCGGCGCCCTGCTGCTGTGCCGGACGAGCAATTCCGGCGCGAAGGATTTTCAAGACTTGGCCTGCGGCGGGCTGCCCCTGTATCGCCATGTCGCACGGCACGCCGCCGACCATTGGAATCAGCACCGCAATCTCATGCTGGTCGTGGGTGCGACGGTGCCGCGGGAAATGGCGGAGTTGCGGGCGGCGCATCCTGAAGTGCCCTTTTTGGTGCCGGGCATCGGCGCGCAAGGCGGGGATCTTCAAGCCACGCTTGCCGCGGGCCTGGATGCACACGGCGCGGGACTGCTCATCAGCGCGTCGCGCAGCATCATTTATGCCGGCGGCGGCGCGGCCTCGAGTATCCGTGCCGCGGCCGAAGAGCTGCACGCCGCCATCAATTTCGAGCGCGACAAGAGGCGCTCCCTCGGGCGCGCTAAAACGCGCTCTTGACCACGCCCCCATCGACGCGCAGCGCCGCACCATTGGTCGCGGCGGATAAGGGACTGGCCACAAATGCCACCATCGCCGCCACTTCCTCAGGGGTCGCGAAGCGCTTGATGAGCGATGTCGGCCGCGCGCTCTTGAAGAACTCATCTTCCACCGTCTGCGCACTCTTGCCGGATTTTGCGGCCCAGTCCGCCACGAAATCGCCCACGCCGCGAGAGCGCGTGGGCCCCGGCAGTACGCTATTGACGGTAATGCCGGTGCCGGCGGTGGCTTCGGCCAGGCCGCGGGCCACGGCAATCTGCGCAGCCTTGGTCATGCCGTAGTGAATCATTTCCGCGGGAATCTGCAGGCCGCTTTCGCTGGAAATGAAAATGATGCGGCCCCAATTGCGCTTACGCATGAACGGCAGATAAAGGCGCGCCAGCCGCGCGCCGCTCAACACGTTGACGTCGAAGAAACGCTTCCACTCATCATCGCTGATTTCTTCGAAGGGCTTGACCTCAAAGATCCCGAGATTGTTCACGAGAATGTCGACCTGCGGATGCTGCTGCACCAGCTTCTCAGCCACCGACGCTGAGCTCAAGTCACCCGCAAATCCCAGCACATCACCGCCGGCGGCGCTCTTCATGGCCGCCACCGCAGCGTCCACGGCCGCGGAAGTTCTGCCATTGACGATCACCCTCGCCCCTTCGCGCGCCAGCGCTGCCGCGATGGCATGGCCGATGCCGGCGGTTGAACCGCTGATCAGCGCGATCTTGCCCTTCAGCTGCAAATCCATTAGAGCCCCGTATCCACCGGTACCGAATTGACTTTGTACACCACGCCCTCCTTCATCACAAAGCTCACGCGCTTCATGAGGCTGATGTCATCGATGGGATTGCCGGGAACCGCCACCACATCCGCGAGTTTGCCGGCCGCCACGCTGCCCAGGTCCTTGTCGTGCCGCAGCAAAGCTGCCGCGTTCACCGTCGCAGCCTGGATGACGAACATCGGCGGCATGCCCGCGCCCACCATCAATTCGAATTCATGCGCGTTCTCGCCGTGCGGGTACACCGCTGCGTCCGTGCCGAATGCAATTTTCACATGCGCCTTATAAGCGCGCCCGGCGGTTGCCTGGATCAAGGGACCGATTTCGCTGGCCTTGCGCGCAATGGTTGCCGGGTAGTAGCCGGGGACCTTGGCCTGCCGCGCGACAAAGTCGCCGGCAATGATGGTGGGCACGAAGTAGGTGCCGTGCTCCACCATCAGCTTCATGTCCTCGGCGTCCATGTAAGTGCCGTGCTCGATGGAATCGACGCCGCCCAAGACCGCGCGGCGAATCGCCTCCGCGCCGTGCGCATGCGCCGCGACGGCAAAACCGTAGTCATGGGCAGTCGTGACAACCGCGCGGATCTCCTCCAAGGTCATTTGCGAATTATCGCCGCTCCCGCCCTCATCGAGAACGCCGCCCGACGGCATGATCTTGATCACATCGTCGCCGAGCTTGTAGTGCTCGCGCACCGCTTTCACCGCATCCTCCGGACTATTGATGATGCCGTCCACGGCACCCAGATCCTTCATCAGGTCCTGCCGCAATCCATCGGTGGGGTCGGCGTGGCCGCCGGTCGAACCGATCGCTTTGCCGGCCGTGAATATTCGCGGGCCGGGAACGACGCCTGCATTGATGGCGTTGCGCAGCGCCGCCGATTCATTGGCGCTATCGCCCAAATTGCGTATCGTCGTGAAGCCCGCCAGCAAGGTGCGGCGTGCATACACGGTGGAACGGATGACGTAGTCGGAGAGGTTCCAGTGGTAGCGGTCCACGTACTCGGTGCGGCTGGTCTGCCCGGTGATATGGGTGTGACTATCGATCAAACCGGGCATGCATGTTTGCGTCTTCAAGTCGATCGCGGTCGCGCCTGCCGGAGCCTGCAGACCGCTGCGCACTTCCTTCACACGGCCGCCCTCGATCACGATGGTGGTCTCACCCAGAACTTTGCCCGCGGCCGTGTCGATGAGATGGCCGCACAGCAGCGCCGTTACGCCCGGCACCGGCGCTTCGGCCGCTCCGCCCAAGCCCGCCGACAAGAGCGCGGCGATTCCGGCAGAAAGTGCGCGCGCAGCGGAGGATCGATTCAGCAATGAGGGGTAACGCATTTTTTTTGTCATCCGATTGAGGGTTGGGTGTTAAAGCGCAGCAGCATTGCAGCATAGGAGCGTCACTCGTTCAACCGGCGCGGCGACGCCGCGGCATTCACTCGATCATCGCTGCAATGGTTTCCCCTAACGCCAAAGATGCCGTAAGTCCCGGGGATTCAATGCCGAAGAGATTCACGATGCCGCGCACACCATGAAATTGCGGATCTGAAATGCAAAAATCGCGGGTCGCCTCGCCCTCGCCTGAGATCTTTGGCCGAATACCGGCGTAGGCCGGCTGCAGCCGCGATGCGTCCAATCCCGGCCAGTACTGCCGGATTGCTTCCGTGAAGAGCCCGACGCGTGCGGGGTCAACGGCGTAGCCGATGGCATCGACCCATTCGGTATCCGGACCGAAGCGCGCGGCGCCGGCCAGATCGATCGTCAAGTGAATCCCCAAATGGCCGCCGGCTCGCGGCGCGGGGTACACCAATCGCGTGAACGGCGAGGCGCCCGACAGCGCGAAATAGCTGCCCTTGGCGTAGCGCACGGCCGGGATGTGCTGCGCGGGGAACCCCTCGATCGACGCCGCCACTT
>DATHFB010000047.1:0-6394 GCA_035318305.1 Steroidobacteraceae bacterium
ATGCCATTGACCAGGAAACTCGCCGCGGAGTTCATTTAAACGATCTGGATGGTCCCTCGGGGGGTGCGGACGTCATCTTTCAGCCAATTCCACGGTGCGCGCGCTGACCTGGGTGCCGGCGACAATGAGCTCACCCACCGAAATGGGCAGCTTAAATCGGCGGGGTCCGCAACTTCCAGGATTGACGTACAAAATGCCATCCCGTCTTTCGACCAGGGGCTTGTGCGAGTGGCCCGATACAATCACCTGCACGCCTGCGGCGTGCGGCTCGATGTCGAGCTGCGAAAGATCGTGGATGACGTAGACGAACGCTCCTCCGACTCGAATCATTTCCGTTTCCGGTAAATGGGCCGCCCACCCCTGCGTGTCGTTATTGCCTCTGACTGCAATGAGCGGCGCAATAGCGGCAAGCTCATCAAGAATCTGGGCCGACCCGATGTCTCCGCCATGAATGATGTAATCGCAGCCGACCGCGAATGCCCGCGCTTCAGCTCTCATCAGTCCGTGAGTGTCCGACAGCAGTGCGACGCGCAATGTGTTTTTCACGAATCTTTACATAGCCTTGCGCTGCGCAAGAACTGCATGATACCAGCGCGAGCCGTGACCCTCGGCATGACCTATAAAGAATTGCGGCGCGTGTGACCGCGCCGCAATTCCTATCAACCAATCAATGGGAAACTCAGCGCTCCCAATGACCCCGCTCGTGGTGCCAACGGGGTCCGCGTTGATCCCAATGGTCGGGAACCCAGTGATACCCGTGGCGCTCACCCACCCAACGGCCCCGCACCCACACATGATCGTGGCCGCGATAGTCCCAATAGCCTGGCGCCCATACGAAGCCCGCGCGCGGCGGCGGCACCGTTTCAACGCGAAGCGGGGGCGGTGCGATATCAATATCAATCGCGACACCGGCCGATGCAATCGTGGGGACGGTCACCGCACCCGCAGCCATGCATAAACCGAGCAATAACGCCTTACGAGAAGCTTTCATTAAACACTCCTTTTTGATGTCGTTCGGCTACCAAACAACCAAACTTATTGCCTAAACGGCACCGGCATATGGTTCGTTGACCGCGCTGCCGCGTATGTAGGACTGTACCGCATTCTTACGGCCTGCGATCGCTTCTAAGTCATTGAGAATCAGAAGAATATGGGGTCACTGCCTCCGCCTTAAGAGTTGGTAATGTCTTCACGCTGCGAATCACCGGCAGCCGCCATGCGACGCAAGCCAACGCCAGCGCCGTGACGCCGGAAAACCCCAAGGCTGCGCGCAAGCCCACGTGCTCGCCCAGCCAACCGCCGAGCAGAGCCCCGGGCCCCGCCGGCAACAAAATCAGCCAACGCATGGTGCTCGTCATCCGCCCAAGCATGTGCGCCGGCGTGACCGACTGGCGCAGCGACAGGAAATTAATGAAAATGAAAATCGCGCCGACACCGTACATCATCAGCATGGTTGCATACGCAAGAACGCCGAGGGCATTGGCCGGCGCCACGGCAAGCAGCAGCCAGCCGGTGCCTGAAACTGCAAACCCCAATACCAGCGTCGGACCGGGACCCAGGCGCCGTACCACCCGATGTCCATTGGCACTGGCAAACACGGTGCCGACACCGAGCGCAACGTAGCTCAAGCCGACGCCGCGCTCGGAAAGCCCGAGTGCGTGAATGGCGAACAGGATCTGCACGACCGTGGCCGCCTGACTGCACATCTGCCAAATGCCCACGCACGAGGCCATTGTCACCAGAAGCTTGTGGCCCCGCACGAAATCCAAACCCTCGCGCATGGCCGACCAGAATGCCCTGTGCACCTTGCTGGGCGTTTCTCTGACCGGCACACCGCGAAGAATGGACGCCGATATCAGCAACAAGCCTGCATCGGCAAGCAGCGCAATGGGCGCACCCGTGAGTTTGATCAGTGCACCGGCAGCGGCAGGCCCGGTGACTTCGGCCGTCGCCGACGCGAGCGCATTTTTGGCGTGCGCCTCCACCAAACGCTGCCGAGGAACAATTTGCGTCAGCACGATTTGCGCCGCGCTGCCGGCGGTGGTATTTACCGCGCCGATGAGAAACCCGACGATGTAAAGCCAGGGCATCGATAGCCATCCGAGCCACCATGCCACCGGCACCGTGGCCACGCCCACGGCGATCGACAATTCACCCACAATATATACCGGCAATTTTCTCACGCGATCCAGCACCACGCCGGTCGGCAGAGAGAACAATACGAAGGGCAGGATCTCCATCGCCGTCAACAGACCCATTTGCGTGGGCGCCGCATGCATCAGCACGGCCGCGGTCAGCGGCACGGCGAGCAAAGTTACTTGACCGCCGAAGGAGGAAATGAGAATGGAGGTCCAAAGCCTGCGATAGGTTCTATCGCGCAGAAGATCAGTCGGCGAAAGCGAGAATCGGTTCAGCCACCAAAGCGGCAGCCATGTGCGAACGGTCACCTATCATTCTCGCCGCAAGCTTCAACGGCGATGGGCTCCTCGGAGTCCTCCGCCTCGCCGAGAAATCCACCGCTTTGATGCGCCCAGAGCCGTGCATACAGGCCCTTCTGCGCCAACAGCGAGTAATGATTGCCTTCCTCGACGATCCGACCCCTGTCCAGCACGATCAATCGATCCATCGCTGCGATGGTCGACAAGCGATGCGCAATGGCCATCACCGTCTTGCCCTCCATCAACCGGTAAAGGCTTTGTTGAATGGCCGCCTCGACCTCGCTGTCCAGGGCGCTGGTCGCCTCGTCCAACAAGAGGATCGGCGCGTCCTTGAGCATGACGCGCGCTATCGCAATCCTTTGGCGCTGCCCGCCGCTGAGTTTCACGCCCCTCTCACCCACATGCGCCTGGTACCCCGTCCGATGCTTCGGGTCTGTCAAGCTGACGATGAAATCGTGCGCCTCGGCCCGTTTTGCGGCCGCGATCATCTGCGCATCGCTCGCATCCGGGCGCCCATAAAGAATGTTGTCGCGAACCGAGCGGTGCAATAAAGACGTGTCCTGAGTCACCATGCCGATTTGTTCGCGCAAACTGTCCTGAGTGGTCAGCGCGATGTCCTGGCCATCGATCAGCACCCTGCCTTGCGGGACGTCATAGAACCGCAGCAGCAGATTGACGATGGTGCTCTTGCCCGCGCCGGAGCGGCCGACCAAGCCGATCTTCTCGCCCGCGCGGATATGAATGTTGAGATTCTCGATCACCCGGCTCGCATCCTGGTGCGCGGCACCATAATTGAAGCTGACGTGCTCGAAGCGGATGTCGCCGCGGCTCACGCGCAATGGAACCGCATCGGAACGATCAACCACCGTGGGCCGGCGCGCGAGCGTGTTGATGCCGTCTTGAACGGTACCAATCTGTTCGAACAGAGAAGCCATTTCCCACATGACCCAATGCGAGATGCCGTTGAGCCGCAGCGCCATGGCGGTCGCGGCCGCCACGGCGCCCACGCCCACCTCGCTTCGTGTCCATAACCACAGCACGACGCCCGCGGTGCTCGCAATCAGCCCCATGCTCAACAAATGATTCACGATCTCAAACCCGGTCACCATGCGCATCTGGCGATAGACGGTCTGTAGAAATTCAGCCATGGCTCCCCGCACATACACGGCCTCACGCTGCGTATGCGAGAACAACTTGACCGTGGCGATATTCGTGTATGCGTCGGTGATGCGGCCGGTCATCAATGAGCGGGCGTCGGCCTGAGCCTTCGCCACGGCGCCGAGACGGGGCACGAAGTACCAAACAGCGAGCAGATAGAACGCCAACCAGCCAAAAAAAGGCGCAAGCAACCACAGGTCGAAATTCCCCACCACCAGCGCGATCGTGACGAAATAAATCGCGATGAATACCAGGATATCCGCCAGTATCATCCAGGTGTCGCGAACCGCGAGTGCCGTTTGCATCACCTTCGTGGCAACCCTGCCCGCGAATTCGTCCTGATAAAAGCTCAGGCTCTGAGCGAGCATGTTGCGATGAAAATTCCAGCGCAATCGCATCGCGAAGTTGCCGGCAAGGGCCTGCTGCTTGAGCAAGCTTTGCAGCGCGACCACCACCACGCTGCCGAAAAGCACGGCAGCCAGTATCGCCAGATGGAGCCGCTGTTCAGCCCAGAGCCGCGACGGCTGCACCTTCGCGAGCCAGTCCACAACGCGTCCCAACATGCTGAACAACAGAGCCTCGAACACGCCGATGGCAGCCGTCAGCAGCGTCATCGAAGCAATGTAGCGGCGCGCGCCTGCGGCACAGGCCCACAGGAAGGGGAAAAACGCTTGCGGCAGCGGCTGCGCCGCTCCTTGAGGGTAAGGTGAAACCAACTTTTCAAAGAAACGAAACATCGACGCTCCGTCAATTTCACAACAGCCCGATATGTTATCGCTAATAGCGTCATTTGCCCGCACGGGCGTAGGAATTTTCTTACTCGAGCAGTGGCCGCGCGCTGGGAATGGCGTTGGGCATTGGAGGGTTTTGCCCGCCTGCGCAAACGGATCAATATTCTCGACGTGCGTACCTCCGTCCAAGCAGCCAACATCAGACGCGTGCTGTGCATTTTTCCCGCCTATGCACCCGCCTTTGGTACCTTTTCCCACGCTTTTCGGCTCGTCGGCGCCAAGGCCTTCATGCCGCCTCAGGGTCTCTTGTTGATTGCCAATTACTTTCCGCCGACCTGGCCCGTGCGATTCATCGATGAGAACATGCAACGCGCGCAGCCCGCGGATTTCGCCTGGGCCGATGCCGTTTTCGTCACCGGCATGCACATTCAAGAGGCGGAAATACATGATGTCTGCCGGCGGGCGAAAGCCTGCGGCAAGGTGACCGTACTCGGTGGACCTTCCGTGTCGGCCGCGCCGGAGAAGTACCCGGACTTCGATTATCTCCACATCGGCGAACTGAGCGAAGCCACCGACTACCTGCTGGCGCGCCTTGATGCCACCATTGCCGCGGCACCGAGGCAAATACACTATTCGAGCGCGAAGCGCGTCGCGCTCACGGATTTCCCATACCCGGCGTACCATTTGATCCAATTCGAAAAATATCTTCTGGGTACTCTGCAATTTTCCTCGGGATGTCCCTACCTCTGCGAGTTTTGCGACATCCCGAATCTTTATGGCCGCCAGCCTCGCATGAAATCGCCGCAACAATTGATCGGCGAACTGGATTTCATCCTGTCGCAGAAACGCCGTCCGGGCAGCGTTTATTTCGTCGACGACAATTTCATCGGGAATCGCAAAGCGACCCGGGAAATGCTGCCGCACTTGGTGGCCTGGCAGAAGAGAAACGGTTATCCGCTGTCGTTCTCCTGCGAGGCCACGCTCAATATCGCCAAGCACCCGGACATTCTTGCCATGATGCGTGAGGCGCGCTTCGACGCCGTGTTCGTCGGCATCGAGACGCCGGAGCTCGATGCGCTGAAGGCAATGCACAAGGAACACAATGCGTCCCTGCCCATGCTGGAGGCGATACAAACCCTCAACAGCTATGGGCTGGAGGTCGCCTCCGGGATCATCCTCGGATTGGATTCGGATACGGTCGATACCGAATCGCGCCTGAACGATTTCGTGAACCGCTCGCAGATCCCGATGCTCACGATGAATCTTCTGCAGGCATTGCCGAAGACTGCGTTGTGGGACCGCCTGGCGCGAGATGGACGTCTCGTCGATGAGATGGGGCGCGAGAGCAATGTGCACTTCTTGAGACCCTACGATGAGGTGGTCGCCACGTGGCGGCGCTGTATCGAATACGCGTATGACCCGGAGCGCCTGTATGCGCGCTTTACCCATCAGATAGAGAGCACCTACGCCAATCGATTGGTGACGCCCGGAGCCGCGCGGCTCACGCGCTCGAATTTGAAACGCGGCTTGAGGTTGGCGGCAAATCTGCTGGTTCGAGTCGGCCTGTTCGCCGACTACCGGCGGCCGTTCTGGCGGATGGCATGGCAGGCCATTCGACGCGGACAGATCGAGTCCCTATTCGGCGTCGGGTTCATTGCCTATCATCTCATCGAGTTCTCGCGCGAAGCGCTTCGCGGTCAACAGAATGCCTCTTTCTATTCGGCCCGCGCACTTGCGCGCCCCGCCCGTAAGCAAATGCCTACTCGAAGTCGCGGACGGCCAGCCTAGGAAGCCCCCCGCTTTTACGTAGACTTGCGCTGTTAATAACTACAGGGAAGCTTTATGAAACCACGTCATTTATTCACGGCCGCTGGTTTCGCAGCCGTTGCCTTGCTCTTGAGTTCAGTGTCATTCGCTGCCACCAAGGCTCAGATCGATGAGCATGTACACGCCACGATGCAGCAGTTCTATCAGCTCAATCCGGCGCATCGAGATTTGGTCGGCAGGGCCAAGGGAGTTCTGGTGTTTCCGCGCATCACCAAAGGGGGCGTCGGCGTCGGCGGTCAA
>DATHFB010000048.1:0-5217 GCA_035318305.1 Steroidobacteraceae bacterium
GCTCATTGGCGATTTTGGGATTCATGACCCGTTCGCCGGCAACGGGGCCTGAAACCTTCTCGAAGGAAATCGGCCGCCTGATGCCGCCCGCGCCGATGGTGGCGTAGGCATGCGCCAGCTGCAGCGGCGTCACCGACAAGCCATAGCCATGGGACATGGTGGCGATGCCGACGGGACGCCAGTGAGAATAGTGGCTCAACATGCCGGCCGACTCGCCGGGGTAGTTGCTGCCCGTCACCTGGCCCAGGCCCAAACCGCTCAAGGTGCTCCAGATTTGTTCAGGCTGAAGCGACAGGGCGATCTTTGCGGTGCCGACATTGCTGGATTTCGCCAGGATCGTCGCCAAATCGATCACGCCGAAATTGTGTTCATCCTCCTCCACCTTGTTGCCGACCTTGAAGAATCCCGGCGACGTGTCCACGACGCTGTCCGGGTGGTACTGCCCGGAGGCCAGCGCCGCGGCCATGATGAAGGGCTTGATGCTCGATCCGGGCTCAAAAATATCCGTGGCGGCGCGGTTGCGATACAGGCCCGCCTTTAGTTGCTCGCGATCGTTGGGGTTGTACGAGGGTTGATTCACCATCGCCAGCACTTCGCCCGTGTCGACGTCGATGACGATCACGGAGCCCGCTTTCGCGTGATACTCCTGCATCGCGGCTTTCAGCTCGCGGTACGCCAGATACTGGATGCGCAGATCGATGCTGGTGACCAAATCGTGGCCCGGCCGCGGCGCCCGAATGCTTTCGACATTCTCGACATAGCGCCCGAGAGAATCTTGAATGACGCGCTTCGCACCGTCCTGGCCGTTCAACAACTGATCGAAGCCGAGTTCCAAGCCCTCCTGGCCCTTGTCATCGACAGTCGTGAATCCGACCACGTGGCCGGATACTTCGCCCGCCGGATAGTAGCGGCGATACTCGCGCAGCAAGTACACGCCGGGAATGCCCAACGCCTTGATGCGCGCCGCCTGTTCCGGCGGCATATGGCGCTCCAGATAGAGAAATTCGCGATCGAGATTGCTGGTGATGCGCCGCGCCAGGGTCTGCTGGTCTTCCTTGAGCGCGCGCGCGAGCTTCGGCAGCTGATCGATGTTGTCGTTGATCTCCTGGGGATTGACCCAGATGCTGTCCACCGGCGTGCTGACCGCCAGCGGCTCGCCGTTGCGATCCGTGACCGCGCCGCGATGCGCCGCGATCTTGACCACTCGCATCGACCGGTCATCGCCCTGCTTGGCGAGAAACCGATGATCCACCAGCTGCAGCTCGACGGCGCGCGCGGCCAGCCCGATGGCGCCGAGCACGACGAGGCTCAGTACGACCCAGGAGCGCCAGCGATAAGATTTCGCCTGCGTATCGTTTTCGCCGGAACGCAATTTCACGGCCGCACGATCCTCACGTCGCGAGTCTGCGGCAGGCTCATTTGCAATTTCGCGTTTGCCACCCGCTCGACGAAGGCATGCGAGGACCAATAGCTTTGCTCGAGTTGCAGGCGCCCCCACTCCATTTCGAGCGAGTCGCGTTCGGCGTTGAGTTTCTCCAGCCGCACGAACATGTCGCGCGCTTTGTGCCGCGCGTAAATCACCTGCACGGCGGAGCCTAAGACCGCCAACCACAGCAGCGGCAGAACAAGCGGCAGCAAACGGCGGTATTTCATGCGGCGATTCCTTCTTCGAGGCGGACGGCGACGCGCAGGCGGGCGCTGCGCGAGCGGGGGTTGCTGCTGCTCTCATTCGCGTCGGGTTCAATGGACTTGCCGGCCAATGCGAGCTTGGGGCGAGCGTGCGCCGGGATGTCCGGCAAACCGGCATACATGGGATCAGCGAGCGAGTGGCGGCGCATGAACTGCTTCACCATGCGGTCTTCCAGCGAATGGAAACTGATCACGGCCAGCCTTCCCGCCGGCGCCAATCGCTGCAGGGCGGCATCGAGTGCCGACTCGAGTTCCTTCAGTTCGCCGTTGACGTAAATGCGCAGCGCTTGAAACACGCGAGTGGCCGGATGCTTGTGCCGCTCCTTGCTGCGGGCGACCCGGGAAATCATCTCGGCGAGCTCGAGCGTGCGTTCGAAGGGCTTTTTTTGACGGTCCATGACGATGGCGCGCGCGATGCGCGCCGCCATGCGCTCCTCGCCGTACTCGCGAAATATCCGGATGAGTTCCTCGAGCGGCGCGCCGTTGACGACATCCGCCGCACTCATGCCCTCGCCCGCCGTCATGCGCATATCAAGAGGGCCGTCCTGCATGAAGCTGAAGCCGCGCGACGCATCATCGATCTGCGGCGATGACACGCCGAGATCGAAAAGAATGCCGTCGAACTTGAGTCCCGCCTGAACTCGATCGGCGCAAGCGGCCAGCGACGAGAACGGCGCGAGAAAAATCGACACGCGTGAATCAGAAGAGAACCGAGCTCTGGCCTCCGCAACCGCCGCGGGATCACGATCCAGGCACAGCAAACGGCCGTTCGCGATGAGCTTCTCCAAAATCGCCCCTGCATGTCCGCCCCGCCCAAAAGTGGCGTCCATGTAAGTGCCACTCGCCTGTATGTTCAACGCCGCCAGCACCTGAGGTAACAGGACGGCCGTGTGAACCCCTCCAAACTCTTCCACCGGACCGGCCGGCTAGAACGACAACGTGTCGAGTTCGGCCGGCAAATCCGTGCTGCTTTCCGGACTTGCCAACCATTCGTCGCGTCGCTCGTTCCAGCGAGCCTCGTCCCACAACTCGAATCGCAAACCTTGTCCAACCAACATGGCGTCGCGCGTCAATTGACCGAACTCGCGCAAGTTCGCGGGCAACAAAAGCCGCCCGTGCGAATCCAATTCCAGATCCGTGGCGTGACCAATCATCAAGCGCTGCAAGCGCCTCACCTGAGGATTCAAGGTGGGCAATTTGTTGAGTTTCCGCTCGATGTCTTCCCAATCCGGCAGGGGGTAAATCAACAGGCACTGATCTTTATCGACGGTCACCACCAGATTGCCTCCGCAGCGCTCCTGCAACCGTTCTCGGTAGCGGGTGGGCATCACCAGCCGGCCTTTCACGTCGAGCGTAAGTTTGTTGGCACCCCGAAACATACTTTGATGGGTCCGAAAACCCATTTTCTCCCACAATTTCCCACCGGGCACCACTATAGGGAGCGTGAACGCGGACTGTCAACGCCTTATGGTAAAAAAAACCCGTGCCGACAGTGACTTAGGTCACATTTTGTCGCCATGCGGCAATCGAGGCGGATGCCTCTCAGACGAATCAATCTGTTAGGAGATTTTCCTGAAAAGTACGCGAAGTCTGAAAAGTCGCGAATTTCGGCGAAAAGACGCGATCTTGTTGCGAACACGTGTGTTTTCGAACGACGACCGTCTCCGGCCTGGGAAAATGAGGCGCGTAGCCGCCTTTGCTTCGCAGTTTTTGGTGGTGTGCGCTTCTTTTGGGCCGCGCTCTGGTGCGGGGCCTCTTAGGCCCGGGAAAAGTTCGCACGCAGCGCCTTATCCGGCTCTTTGGGCCGCGCTCTGGCTCTTATTGGCCTCGTTCTCGGTCGGGGCCTCTTAGGCCCCGGGAAAAGTTCGCGCGCAGCGCCCTCCGCCTCTTATTGGCCGCGTTCTCGTGCGGGGCCTCTTAGGCCCCGGGAATAGTTGCCGCGCAGCGGCTAAGAAGGAGTCGGCCGTTAAGCCGGGTTCTGTCGTGGACAGTCATTCCTCTGGCATACGCGTCACCGCGCAGCTCAAGCGACCTACCCGGAAGCCCATGTGGGCCACATGTAGCGGCCGTTAAGCCGCTCGCTTCCCTATTTGGTCTTGCTCCAGGTGGGGTTTGCCGTGCCGTTGGTGTTGCCACCCGCGCGGTGCGCTCTTACCGCACCATTTCACCCTTACCGGCGCCGCTTGCGCGGCACTTAGGCGGTATCTTTCTGTTGCACTTTCCGTAGGCTCGCGCCTCCCAGGCGTTACCTGGCACCGTGCCCTGCGGAGCCCGGACTTTCCTCCATGTGCTTGCGCACACAGCGACTGTCTGGCCGACTCCAGTGCGCACCATACGCAGGTACGGGCGCTAATGCGAGGCGGATTGCTGTTTGAGGAAAAGCGCGCGCTTGTAGGCCTCGTTATCGCGCGCGCCGGTTATTTGCGCTGCAAGACGCGCGGCCTGTTTCAGCGGCAATTCAGCGAGCAGCGCGGTGAGCACCTTGTCCAGCTCCGCTTTCCCCTCCGAATCCGCATCGCCCGCAGCCGTTTGCGGCGCGCCGCCGATCAGAAGAACGATTTCGCCGCGCGCGAAATCGGCATCCGACTGAGATTTGTTCAATAGCTCGAGCAGCGAACCGCGGTATGTCGTCTCGTGCAGCTTGGTCGCCTCGCGCACCACGGCCGCGGCGCGCGCCTCGCCGAATGCCGCCACACAATCCTCCAGCGTTTCGCGCACGCGGTGCGGCGATTCATAGATCACCAGCGTGCGCGATTCCTGTTCGAGCGACTTCAGCCGCTGCCGCCGCGCCGCGCCGCGCGCCGGCAAAAACCCCTCGAAACAAAACCGGTCGGTCGGCAGCGCGCCGATCGAGAGTGCGGCAATCGCCGCACACGGTCCGGGAATCGCGATGATGTCGATGCCCGCGGCGGCCACCGCGCGCACCAACTCAAATCCGGGATCGCTGATGGCGGGCGTACCGGCATCGCTCACCAGTGCCACCGACTTGCCCTCGCGCAGCCGTGCAATTATTTCTATGGCACGTGTCGCTTCGTTGTGTTCGTGCAGCGAGAGCTGCGGCGTGGCGATGCCAAAGTGCTTCAGCAGAATTCCGGTATGGCGCGTGTCCTCCGCCGCAATCAAGGCGCAGTTCGCCAGCGTTTCGCGCGCGCGCGCGCTCAAATCGCCCAAATTGCCGATCGGCGTGGCGACGACGTAAAGCCTTCCGGCGGCCGGCAGCCCGGTGCGATCATTTGTCACTTATAATCCGCGCCTATATTTGAAGTTCAGGAGCGCAGGGTATGGCAGCAATCTTAGGACGTCCACGGCTGATGCGCGGCGCGATATTGACGCTGTCATTGATCGCGGCTGCATGCAGCCTCATCAGACCCACAGAAACACCGGTCGACAAGCAAGAGCATGCCGCACGCCTGGCGCGCGACGGCAAGCACGCGGAGGCTGCGCGAGCCTATGCCGACCTGGCGGTGCAATTGCCCGCCGACCGCGACAACTATGAATTGTTGAGCGCCGAGCAGTGGGTGGCCGCCG
>DATHFB010000049.1:0-7155 GCA_035318305.1 Steroidobacteraceae bacterium
GTTGCGAATCCACGTGGTCACGGAAAGCGTCGCGCCGTGGAGTTCGTAGCGCACCTCCAATTCAAATTGAAACGGATAAACCAGCAGGCTCGACTCATCGGCGACCAATCTGAATACCGCGGCAGACGCGCTGGTGCTTTCGGTTGCAAACAGCTTGCCGCGCGCGAATCCATGCCTCGCAAGCGGGTAGCGCTTGGCACCCAACTGGTAAGTGCCGCCTTCGAGCACGCCCACAATGGGAAAGAGCAGCGGCGCGCGGCCGGCCCACACCTGAGGGTCGCCATTCCACAATAGATCGAGCGCCGCGCGGTTCTTCAATGAGGACAGCTGCGCGCCGAGAGGGTCGATTTCGGCGATGAGTTGGTCGGAACTGATCGACACCCAGGAATCAGGCATCGGTCAAGCCTAACACCCGCGGTCCGCCCCAACGCCGGCGCGTGGTTGCACCAGCTAATTTCGCTGCGGTGATTGCCAAAAAGCCCGAGCGGTGATCAGGGGTTTTACTCACCGGTGTCTGATTGTGGGTTGGCGACTTTAGGTTCTATTCTCAGATACACAATATATTAAAAAAGGGATGAGAACCTCAATCCGATAAAACCCGAAATCTCAAGGAGTTGGCACTCATGCGAAGTCTATGGTCTTCTGCGGCCGCTTTGACGGCCTTAGTTTCTCTTGCCGCGACTGTGGCACTCGCGGATTCACCGCCGGTTCGGATGTGCAGTGAGTCTCCATCAGCACCGTCCTGTACCGCGGTGCGCGGCGACCGATCCGAGGGGTGGGTACCGCAAAGTCGATCGGAAGTAATGGCTCAGCACGGCATGGTCTCCACCGTTCAGCCGCTTGCGGCCATGGCTGGCGCGCGAATTCTCATGCAGGGCGGCAATGCCATCGATGCTGCGGTCGCCACGGCGGCGGCGCTCAACGTGACCTATCCTGCGAATGTCGGCATCGGCGGCGACCTGTTTGCGATCATCTATATCGCGAAAGAAAAGAAAATCTATCAGCTCAACGCCAGCGGCATCGCGCCCGGCGGGGAGACGCTCGCTCATCTCAACGCGCTTGGCTACAAGTGGAACTCGGCAAATTGGGGACCGGGTTCCGGAATGCCGTCGGGCGGCATACTGACCGTCACCACACCGGGTTCGCTGTGGGGATGGCAAGAGGTTCTTGATCGGTTTGGTACGATGAATTTCAAGAAGGTCCTGCAACCTGCCATCGACTATGCCGAGAATGGTTTCCCCATCACCGAGGAGATCGGCGATGGTTGGCAGCTGCCCAAGGCCCTTCCGCTCCAGGGATGCTGCACTCAGCTCGATCCGGACTCGATCAACACCTACTACATCAACGGCGCTCCTCCTGCGATCGGCACGGTCTTTAGAAACCCCGATTTGGCGCGCACCTTCCGCTTGATTCAGCAACACGGGCGCGATGTCTTTTATAAGGGGGAGATCGCGCAAGCCATCGTCGCGAAGTCGAATCAGCTCGGCGGAACGATGACGCTCGAGGACCTCGCCAACTACAAGGGCGAATGGGTGACGCCGGCATCAACCACGTATCACAACGGTGAGTTTGGTCTTTACGCCTCGACCGCGCCGTCCCAGGCCTGGGGCATCATGGAGGCGATGAATATTCTGGAGGCCTGCGTGCCGACCTGGTATCCAGGCCAGAGCCTCGCGACCCTAGGACCCGCCAGCCCGCAGTTCTGGCATGCCTTGATCGAGACGAAGAAACTGGTTTATTCCGACACGTATGCGCACAACGCCGATCCCGACGTGGTGTCGGTGCCGGTCGCCATGTTGACGTCGAAGTCGTACGCCGCGTCGGTGTGCGGTAAGGTCAACCCCGCGCACGCGTCTCCCACCGTTCCGCCGAGCTTTGACGCAGCTCCCGCTGCCACCGCCGCCGGAACCATCGGCGGAGATACCATTTACCTCACGACCGCGGACCGGTGGGGGAACATGGTGTCGTGGATCAATAGCAACTTCGCGGGATTCGGCTCCGGCATTACTGTTCCCAAGTACGGCTTCATTCTTCACAACCGCGGCGGCTTGTTCACGCTCGATCCAAAGAGTCCCAATGTCATCGCGCCTCACAAACGGCCGTACAACACGCTGTCGGCGGTATTCGCCACGCAGAACGGCAAGCCCTTGTTGACGACGGGGCAACACGGCGGTGATCAGCAGGGCATGGGCAACATGCAAGTGCTGGTAAACATTCTCGATCTCGGCGCCAACATGCAGGCCGCGGGCGACATGGGACGCTTCACCCACGCGCAAGTTGCCAATACATTGCAATTGGAGACTCAGCTCTTCGATCTGGTCGGGCCGCAACTGATCAGCATGGGCCACAAGGCGTCGAGCGCCGGCGGCGGCATCGCCGGCGGCTATCAGGGCATCATGTTTGTGCCCAACCCGGAAGGCGGGCGAATCACGAACTGCGACAGCAACAATGACACCGATTGCGGCGTGAACGGCTTCTACCGAGCCGGATCGAACTTCCGAGAGGATGGCGACTCCATCGGTTGGTAAATTGAATCGGGCTCTCCGGGAGAGTCGATACTCCCGGAGAGTTCTTCAACCGAGATCAATCAGCATCACGTCCCTCGTGGTCCCGGTCGTCGCGGTCGTGGACTCGAGTAAGGAAGTTGTCGACGACAAAGTCGGCCACCGACCTGCCGAGTCTTTCACCGGCATTCTCATCGGTGCGGAAATGCTGACCCGCGAAGATTCGGCTGGCGCTGGCCTCGTTCTCGGCGCCGGCGAAACTGTCGAAGGAGCGGGTGGTCCCGGGAAGCACTTCAGAAGTGACGATCAAATTGAATGGCTTTTGGCCGAACACTGCGTTCAGCACGAACTCGGCGCCTGCGCTGATCGTGGCATGAGCGCCTGGATACGACGGATCCGCGGCGGTCTTGGTGGGTTGCGGAAGCCAATTTGGATCCCCCAAGGTGTCGGGGTTGCCGTCCGTGTCGGCGGCGCGAATCGCGGTTACCGGCCGCCAAAATGCATAGGTGTACTTGGTGTCGTAAAATGCGATCACTTCGTCTGCCAGGGTGATGTTGAGCAATGCGAACACCCGGGCGCTCTGTGCAGTCGCCAGGTGATGCGCCTGAACCGCCGTCTGAGCGATTTCATTCCAGTAGTTTTGAATCGCTCCGCCCCAGAACTGGCCGATGAGCTTCTGATCCGCCGTGGCGGTCATGCTGCCCAGCATGCCCAGCGACTTCACTTCATTGAAGGCGGCGGTGTATTGGGCGCTGGCCAATGCCGGCGGCGGCCCGAGACGGAATTGGTTCGCGCGCTCCAGGACAAAGGGCGTGACCTTGGACCAATGCGTGAACGCAGGCGTCGGGAAATTGGGTGGTGTCAATTGGTAGTCTCCGGGGGCATTGCCGGGGACGAAGGCGATCAGCATCGCGGCCGACCCATCGTCGTTGCGCAAGGCCAGGATGGCCTGCGCAACTGCCTTGCCGACGTCGACGCCGGTGGTCTTGTCGACGCCGTCGGGAATGACTGCCAAGGATTGCTCGAGTTGCGCATCGAGCGTCGCCTGAAACGCCGGATACAGCGCTAACAACGTGTCATGCGCCGCGGACGCGGCTGCGGCATCCTGCGAGGCATGCGGCGATACATGCTCGATGTGCACGAGGTAAGGCTTATGGGTCGCGTCGATCGCGTTCACCGCGTCATAAACCGCGGCGTGCATGATCGCGAAACTGCGGGTCGGATGTACGGTCGCCGGTTGCGCGCCCGCCGTGCGGACGATTTTCAGCAGCGTTTGGTTCCATGGTACTACCGCGTCGGTCGATGCCGCCGCAGAGTCAGCGTAAGAGGCGCCATATACAAAGAGCGCAGCGCACATGAGTGCGAGCGAGGCCCGTGATCTCAGCATGGATATCTCCTTCGATTGCCTTTTGTTCTCGTGATAGCCGGTCGAGAGCGCCTTCCGCCGCAGGCTTGTCCCGTTACTGTGGAGACTTCGGCACAGGAGGGTTTATTCCACCGGGGGGCGCCTTACCACTGATAGTTGATCGAGAACGCCAGTTCGCGTTGCGTGCTGGTCTCCGTCACGGGACTGACATCGGGACTGCCCTTCAACTTGGTAAGGGCGGCGTCGATATTCAGCAGCCAGTGGTCCGTCAGGAATCGGGTGGCGCTGAAGCCCACGCCGACCGATTGCATGCCGGCATGCGCATCGAAGACCGGATGGCCTGAGGCCAGGGACTGTGCCGGAGTCACGCCAAATTCACTCTGCAAGTAGCGGTGCGTGGCGAGTGTGATCGACGGGCCGGCGAACATGACGAACTTCTTCGAGCTCCCGGGAAGCGGCATGTAGATGCCGACGTCGCCGACTGTACCGTCGGCGCCGCCCAGGATCTGCCTGGCGTCCATGCGCAGTATCAGCGGAAATTTTTTCGAGAGTACGAACGTGGCGAAAAGCTTTGCAGCCGGCGCGGCGGATATATCGCCCATACCGCGCAAATTCCCGTAGTCATCCCTTTCCCTGCGCCCCAAGTCGTAGGCGATGGCCGCTCCGACGCGATAGTGATCGCCGCGCAGAAAGTTCACGCCGATACCATCGCCGGTGGATAGAAATGCAATATCTTTATATTGGATGTTGATGACCGGGCCGCCCTGGACCTTATATGCGTGAGCACCGGTATAGGCCGGCTGAGTCTCGGCCGCGGCACCGAGAATGACCCGCCAATCGGGCAGATCCGGCTCGAAGAGTCTCGAGAGGATGATGCCGCCGGAATACTGCCATTCCTGCATGGGCGATGGAGTCTGCGCGCATGCCGTCCGCGCGCCGAACAGGCTGATCAGGAGTGCCGCGCACGCCCAACGACTGGCTATCAACGGCACCTTCTGTCGCGGATTACTTTCAATGCGTTGTCAGGATCGCGCTGCTACTTGGACGATGCCGGCGTGCTGCGACGGATCGATTTCTTGCGGGACACGCCTGCTGCCTTCCACTTGGCTTCCGCGTTGGCGGGCGGCTCATCCGGGCCTTGAGTCGCGGGCGGATCGCTTGCGGGAAAGCTATCTTTCGATGAAGCGTCAACCGCGGCGGATTTCGCGGCTTGTGTCTTCGGCGCAGCTTGCGTCTTCGGCGCAGCAAGCTGTCGTTCGGCCTCCTGCCAGTCCTGCTCCGCAGTTCCATCGGGGCAGCCGCGGGCCTTCCAAAGCTGATAGGCGAGTTCACGGACGGATCGATGTTCAGAGTGCATCTTGGGCCTCCCTTGACCACTACGCTGCAAAGTAGGGTGCCGCAATTCGCTGGGATAGGACCCTAATTTGGCAATCCAGGTCAGCCGAATCCTACATACACCGAACCCAGGCAGCCTCATCGCGCTTGCAGTTCTCGCTAGTAGAAAAAGCGCTGACTTAGGCGCGCACACTCCTAAACAGAAAACCAACAGGCATTGATTGTGCTAGCTTTGCCGGCGCGCTCTAAAGCGTCCCTACACACTCGCCGGAGTTCAAGTGATGACATTGCGAATGGCCGTGCCGCTCCTGGGACTGATCTTCTCGGCCTGCGCGGTGAACGCGCTCGCGCAACCGGCCGCGACGTACGACATCGTGATCCGAAACGGCCGCGTGCTCGACGGCAACGGCAATCCGTGGGTCAACGCAGATGTGGCGATCAAGGATGGACGCTTTGTGAAGATCGGCCGTGTCGAAGGCCGCGGCTCGCGCGAAATCGACGCGCAAGGCGACTATGTTTCCCCGGGCTGGATCGACATGATGGACCAGTCGGGCGAGGTGCTGCTCAAGAACGGGTTGGCGGAGAACAAACTGCGCGAGGGTGTGACTTCCGCAATCGCGGGCGAAGGCGGCACGCCGGTGCCGGCCGCGCAAATTGCCGACTATTTCAAAAAGCTCGAAACCCAGGGGATCTCGCTCAATTTCGGCACGTACTACAGCAGCGGCCAAGCGCGCGTCGAAGTGATGGGCGATGTGGCGGGCCACCCCAACGCGCAGCAGATGGACGCGATGAAGGCGCACGTAGATGAAGCCATGCGCGCCGGCGCCATGGGCATTGCGACCGCGCTGATCTATCCGCCGGACAGCTTCCAGAGCACCGACGATCTCGTCGAGCTTGCGCGTGTGGCCGCCCGGCGTGGCGGCATCTATGCAAGCCACATGCGCGATGAAAGCGCCAAGCTGCTGCAGGCGATCGGCGAATCCATCGAGATCGGCGAGAAGACCGGAATTCAAGTGGAGATTTTCCATTTCAAAGGGGCCTATGCGCCCGGCTGGGGCAAGCTCGTGCCGGAAGCGGGCCGGCTCATCGAAGCGGCACGTGCACGCGGCGTGAACATCGCGGCGGATATGTACGTGTACACCGCCGGGGGCACGGGTCTTGATATCACCGTGCCGAATTGGGTCTGGGAGCAAGGCGCGAAGCAGGGCTTGGAACGCCTCAAGGATCCCAAGGTGCGCGCGCGGCTCAAGAAAGAAGTCGCCGCCGGATCGATGCCGGGCTGGTCCAACCTGATCGAGGCCAGCGGCGGCTGGGATCACGTCGTCCTCGCCAATGCCTTCAATCCGAAATACGACCGCTATCGATTCAAGAGCATCGACTATATCGCCAAGCAATTGAGCCAGGATCCGGCGGATGTGTCATGGGACATCGTGCTCGGCGCGCAGCCGAACCGCGCCATGGGCTTGTATTTCATGATGAGCGAGCCGGACATCGCCACGGCGTTGCGCTGGCCGTGGATGAGCATCGGCAGCGATGCCGGCGCCAACGAAGCGCCCGGCAAGATCGATGCGATCGGGCTGCCTCATCCGCGCGCCTATGCCAATTTTCCGCGCGTCATCGCGGAGTACGTAAAGAAGCGCCACGTACTCACCCTCGAGGACGCGATTCGCAAGATGACGTCGTGGCCCGCCACGCGCATGCGGCAGTACGATCGCGGCGTCATCCGCGAAGGCCTGAAGGCGGACGTGACCGTCTTCAATGAAGAGCGATTGGACGATGTCGCGAACTATGAAAATCCGACGACGTATCCGACCGGTATCGATTACGTTCTCGTGAACGGGCAGCTGGTCGTCGACAAGGGCCGTCACACGGGCGCGAAGCCGGGCAATGTCTTGAGGGGCGCGGGCTACGAGGCGGCCGCCGGGCACGCGCCGCCGTGAGCGCAATCCC
>DATHFB010000050.1:0-2281 GCA_035318305.1 Steroidobacteraceae bacterium
CGTTTAAGTTCTGTTCCGCAGATCAGAACTTAATTCTGAAATGGTGCAAAATTATGCGGATGCCGATCAGGGGTTGTCAATGACGCCGAAAAGAAAGCCGAATATTTCCGCGATAACGGCCGCCGCCAAAGCCGACCGCCATTTCGTCAATGCCTTAGGGCGCGGTCTCGAAGTGCTGGCCTGCTTCCGCCACGGCGATCGCGTGCTCGGCAATCAGGATCTGGCTCGCGCCTGTGGGTTGCCGAAATCGACTGTCTCGCGCTTGACCAATACGCTCACCACGCTCGGCTACTTGGTGTACGTCGAGGAGAGCGCGAAGTACAGCTTGGGAATAGCGACCCTGAGCCTGGGCAGCGCCATGCTGGCGCGCCTGGATATCCGCAAGCTCGCGCATCCGCGGATGCAGGAATTGGCTGAGTTCGGGCAGTGCATGGTGAGTTTGGGGACCCGCGATCGCCTCTCGATGCTGTACATCGACGTGGTGCGCGGCTCCGGAGCCGTTACCTTGAGCCTGGATATTGGCGCACGAATTCAAATCGCCACCTCGGCGATGGGCCGCGCCTACATGACGGCCGTGCCGGAACAGGAAAGAAACGAAATCATGGAACGCGTGCGCGAGTTGGTTCCGGATGATCGCTGGCTGGAGATCAAAACGGGCGTCGACCAAGCCATGCGCGACATCCGCGAGCTCGGCGTCTGCTGCTCATTCGGTGAATGGCAGAAGGATGTCAATGGCATTGCCGTGCCGGTGCGCCCCGGCGGGGGCCTGCCGCCCATGCCCATCAATTGCGGCGCTCCGGCCTACATGGTCTCGAAGGATTTCCTGCTCGAGAAAGTGAGGCCGAAACTCATCGCGCTCGCCAACGAATTGGAAACGTCGCTTGGGACTTTAAGTTGATGCACGGTCAGTTCCACGCCGGATAAATTCACTAAGTTGGCCAGTCGGAATAGAGACAATTTCGAGTGGATGCACAAAGGGTATCTCGTCCTTGTGCTTGCCGATATTCCGATGCACATCAACCTGGGCCATTAAAGCGGGGAGTACTCGTCAGAAAATGACCCTATCTTGGAATTGAAGTCGTTCCACATGGCGATTGTGGCCGCCAGCGCCTTTGTCTTGGTCAAGCGCTGTTTTTGCTCTTGCACGACGAAGCCCGAAAGAAGAGCCTCGACGACCCCGGACAAATTATCCGTCAGCCCCTTGGCTTGTTGCACCAAGTCCTCGTTCAGCGTCAGATTGACCCGGCGCTTCTGCGTCATGCAATCGTTTCGGCCGCGGGCAACCCTCTCGCACCCGCCCGCCAATCGGAGGGTGATTGGCCGGTCCAGCGGCGAAACGCGCGCGTAAAACAGCTGCCGGCTGAAAACCCCAATAAATAGGTGATGTCGCTGACGCTGTGGCGCGGCGCGCTCAAGTAAGCCAACGCCAGGGCGTAACGCGTGTCGTCGAGTATCTCTTTATAGGTCGTGCCGTATTCGCCCAATTTTCGCTGCAGCGTGCGCGCGCTCATGCCAAGAATTTCTGCAATGTCCTCTTGGGAGGGTTCGCCGTGCGCCAGCCGCTGCGTCAGTACCTCGCGCACCCGCACCTCGATGTTATCGCGCTCGAGTTGCGACAGATACTGAAGTGCAATCGCATCATTGTGCCGCGCCAGTTCCGGATTGCCGCCGTCCAAGGGGCGCTCAACGCTTTCACGGTCGAACACCAGGCGCGTCTGCTCGGCGTCAAACACCAGCGGAGCGCGCAGCAGACTCAAGAAATCATCGAGCTTGGCGGGCTGCGAGCGGCGGAATTCGACGCGCAGGGGCGAGTACTCCCGGCCGATCAGCGAACGGCACATTCTCAGGTACAGGCCGACCACCGCATCGATGGGCGCGTCGCCCAAGTTCGTCGTGGGCGAGATGATGAAGTGATACTCGGAGCCGCGCAGATAGAATTGGTAATCCACCGCGTCGCTGACGATGTGGCAGTAGCGCTGCGCCCGCTCGAAGGCCTCCTTGAGAGTTGAGCTGGCGGACATGCCATAGCTCATGGCGTGGAAACTGGTCGGCCGAATGTAACTCGCCACCTTGAGGCCGAAAGCAGGATCGCCGGTCGCGGCCAGGGCGATTTTCCACAGCCGCAGACTGTAGGTTACGGGACAGCGGGCGGTCGGGCCGTCGAGGGACTTTGCATCCAAGCCCGCTTCGGCAAGCAGCACCGCGCTGTCGCATCCAGCGGCATCCAAAGCGCGGCAGATAGCCTTGACCCAGGAGCACAAGGTGGTCTTGCCGTTCCCGG
>DATHFB010000051.1:0-6627 GCA_035318305.1 Steroidobacteraceae bacterium
GCGCACGAATTTGGCGGCCCTGTTGCTGCGATTGGCCGCGGACGGTTTGGGTGCGGCGGAGGACTTTCCTTTCATCGATCCGCCCGATTCACGCGCACTCAACGATGGCTATCGCTTGCTGCAAGAGCTGCAGGCGCTGGATGAGGATCGGTGTATCACGCGCCGCGGCCGGGCCATGGCGCGCTTGCCGCTCGATCCGCGGCTTAGCCGAGCGCTGCTGGAGAGCAAGCGCTTCCATGCCGAGAGTGAACTGCTGGCGATCGTGTCAGGTTTGAGCGTGCCCGACGTGCGCGTCGGCGAAGATCCACCGGCGGGCGCGGTTTTCGAAGACAGCAAATCGGAATTTTCCGCGCTCGTGAAGCTCTGGCGCGCGTACCGCACGGCGCGCGAAGGCACCCGGCGCGAATTGCGCCGCTGGTGCAAGGAGCGCCATCTGTCGGTCCTGCGCCTGTCCGAGTGGGACGACGTCTATTCCCAGGTGGTTGATCGGGCGCGCGAAATCGGCATCGTGGCGCAGCGTCAAGCGGCGAGCTACACCGGCGTGCATCGCTCCTTATTGGCCGGATTCTGCACCATGGTGGGCACGCGCCGCGAAGATGGCGTCTATGACGGTACGCGCGGCGTGCATTTTCATATCTTCCCGGGTTCGCTGCTGGCGCGCCGCCGGCCTCGTTGGGTCATGGCCGCAAGCATCATCGAAACTTCGCGCGTCTTTGCGCGTCGTGTGGCGGAAGTCGAGCCGATGTGGATCGAGGGTGCGGCATCGCATCTGATCAAGCGCGAGTATCTGGAACCGGATTGGGACGAGTCGCGCGAAGAAGTGGTCGCACGGGAACGCAGCAGTTTTCTCGGTCTCATTTTGAGCGCTGGGCGACTCGTCAACTACGGGCCGATTGCTCCGGAGGAGTCGCGCCTCATCTTCTCTCGCGAAGCGATCGTGTATCAACGCCTGCGACGGCGGCCGGATTGGCTGTTGGCGAACGACGCCGCCGTGCGCGATGCGCAGCAAATGGAGGAGCGCCTGCGTACCCGCGATCTGCTGCGGAGCAGCGAATCATTTGTCGAGTTCTATGATCAACACTTGCCGCGCCAGGTGTCGAGCGCCGCAACTCTGGAGCACTTCAGCAGGCACCTAAATCCCGAGCGGCGGCTCGCCCTGACCTTGGCGCCCGCAGAGATTTTCGCGCGCCTGCCCGAATCTGAGGAGTTGGCGCAATTCCCCGAGAACACCCGGGTGGAGACTTTGTCGGTTGCAGTCGATTATCGTTTCGCGCCCGGAGAGAGTCAGGATGGCGCCAACCTCAAGGTGCCGCTGTTGGCGCTGCCCATGCTGACGCGCGCGACGGTCGATGCGGCCATTCCGGGCTTGGCGGCGCCGCGCATCGAGGCGCTGTTGCGCTCACTGCCCAAAGAGGCGCGCCGCAGTTTGATTCCGATCGCGGAAACCGTAGCGGCATTTCTGGCGAGTGCGACCGCTGCCGGTGCCGATGCCGGACACTTGAAAAAATGGTTGAAGGAACAGCGCGGGGTTCCCGATGCGCTGATCCGATTTGATTTTGCGGCGGTACCGCCGCATCTGACGGTGCAATTGACGGTGACGCAGGATGGCCGCGAGATTGCGCGAGGCTCCGAACTTGCGGAATTACGCCGCCGCTGTGCGGCTGCCGGACGCGTCGAACTCGAGCGCCGCGCGCGGGAGACGTATGGGCCTGTCGGGCCCTGGCGTCGATTTGCGGTGGATGAATTGCCCGACAGCGCGACATTGATCCTGGAACAGGGCGCGCTGCAGGTGTATCCCACGCTGATGCAGCGGGGATCGTCGCTGCAGGTTCAATACGAATGGTCCCCCGAGGAAGCGCAGCACGCATGGCGGGAGGGCGCGGTGCGCTTGGCCAGGACAATGCTCGAACGCCACGTGCGCGATTTGAACAAATCCATTGCCGGTTCTGTGCCATTGCTGCTGAGCGCGAGCCCTTATATCAACAGCGACGATCTCACCGATATGCTGCTGCAGCTCGCATTTCGCGGCGCGTGTTTCGGCGAGGCCGACGCGCCCCGCACGCGCACGGCGTATGAACTTGCCGTCGACGGCGGGCGCGAGCGCTTATACGCCAGTCTCGAGGAGGCGAGCGCCATGTTATCGCGGTGGCTCGCCGAGGCCGCGAGCGTACGGCAATCTTTGGACGACTCTCGCATTCGGCTGTTGTCGGATGCCGCAGAGGAAACCCGCCAACACCTGCGCCGGCTGTTGGATCATCGGGCGATAAAAAAAATGTCGCCGGAATGGCTGCGCCAACTGCCGCGCTATCTAAAAGCCGAGCTGCGCCGATGGCAGCGCAACGCCGTGCGCGGCGGCGAGCCGCCGAACATTGCACGAGAAGTTCACCAGTGGTCGGCGCGCTGCGACGGCTTGGAAAGACAGCTCGGCGCGGAATTGCGGTGGTCGCCCAAGCTTGACGAGTTTCGATTTTGGATCGAGGAGTACCGCGTCTCTCTGTACGCCCAGGAACTGAAAACTTTGGCGCCGGTCTCGGCGGCACGGCTGGAACAGCGCGCCGCCGACATCGAATCGTGGCTGGGCCGGTAGCAACGCCGGGGCGGCAGGTGCGGTCCGGCGCTTCCTCGACGTCAAAGCGAATGCCTTGCGCGAGCGCCATCTGTCCGCTCCAGTTGATGGTGTTGGTTTGACGGCGCATATATGTCTTCCAGGAGTCGGATCCGGCTTCCCGGCCACCGCCCGTATCCTTCTCTCCGCCGAACGCGCCGCCTATCTCGGCTCCGGACGTGCCCAGATTGACGTTTGCGATGCCGCAATCGCTGCCATCCGCGGATAAAAAGCGCTCCGCTGCCTGCAAGCTGTCCGAGAATATGGCCGAAGAAAGTCCGTAGGCCACCGAGTTCTGCAGTGCCAGCGCTTCATCGAGCGTGTCATAGCTCAACAAGTACAAAATCGGTGCAAACGTTTCCGTGCGCACGACGGCCATCCCCGCGTTGGCCCGAATGATGGTGGGCTCCACAAAATTGCCGGGGCGCTTCAGTACTTTTCCGCCGCACAACAGCTTTCCGCCCTCGGCCTGAGCGGCTGAAATCGCGGCGGAATAGCGTGCCACGGCGCCGCCGTCGATCAAGGGTCCCATGAGCGTGTCGGCATCGAGCGGATCGCCGATGCGCACTTGAGCATAGGCTGCAGTCAGACGCCGTTCGAGTTCCTCGGCGCGCGAGCGATGAACCAGGACTCGCCGGGTGCTGGTGCAGCGTTGACCGGCAGTTCCCACCGCGCCGAATACGATCGCGGGCACCGCCAGGTCCAAGTTGGCAACTTCATCGACGATCAGTGCGTTGTTGCCGCCGAGTTCGAGCAGGCTTTTCCCCAAGCGCTCGGCGACGCGCACGCCGATTTGTCTGCCAATGTGCGTCGAGCCGGTGAAGGAGACCAGCGCCACTCGACTGTCATCGACAAATCGGCCGGCGAGTTCCGTACCTGCGTCGATGAAGATTTGAAATACGGCGGGGAACCCATGACGTTCCAGCACTCGATTGCAAATGTGCTGCACCGCCAAAGCGCACAGCGAGGTCTTGGGCGACGGCTTCCAAACGGTGGCATTGCCGGCAATGGCCGCCAGGAATGCGTTCCAGGCCCATACGGCCACCGGAAAATTAAATGCCGAAATGACGCCCACGACGCCGAGCGGATGCCATTGTTCGTACATGCGGTGCTGCGGGCGCTCCGAGTGCATGGTGTTGCCGTACAACATGCGCGACTGACCGACCGCGAAGTCGGCAATATCGATCATCTCCTGGACTTCGCCGTCGCCTTCAGCCTTGATCTTGCCGTTCTCCAAAGACACCAAACTGCCGAGCGCATCTTTGTGCGCGCGAAGCTCCTCGCCGACCAGCCGCACCGCCTCGCCGCGTTTCGGCGCCGGCACGCGCCGCCACGCAGCCGCCGCGGCCACCGCTGCCGCCATGACAATTTCGTAATCCGCAGCCGTCGCGCCGCGCACCTGCGCCAGCCGTTGGCCGGTCGCCGGATTGATCGAGTCGATCAAAGGACCGCTGGTGTCGGTGCTCCAGCCGTGGCTTCCCGACCATGCGCCGGCGTTGATGTCCTTGAGTCCCAGGGACTCGAGTGGATTGTTGCTGTGCTTCATAAGGGTCGATTCTCGATGGGGAGGCGGTCAATGGTGAAGGGGCCGCATTTTGACTTGGCACAGCGTACAACGCTAGCATCCCTGCGATGTCGACCACACTTGCCTTGACGAACTGGCATCCTGCGACCTGGCAGAGCCGTCCCGCCGCCCAACAGCCCAAATACGCCGATCCGAGAGCCTTGGAGCGCGCTGTCGGCGCTTTGAGCCGGTTGCCGCCCCTGGTGGTCTCGTGGGAGATCGAGGCGCTCACCGCCAAGCTGGCGCAGGCTCAGCGCGGCGAGCAATTCCTGCTCCAAGGAGGCGACTGCGCTGAGAGTTTCGAGGATTGCGAATCCGACAATATTGCGAGGCGGCTGAAGATTCTTCTGCAGATGAGCTTGGTGCTGCTGCAGGGGCTGAAAAAGCCCATCGTCCGGGTGGGCCGGTTCGCCGGCCAGTATGCCAAACCCCGGTCCGCCGATACCGAAACCCGCGAGGGTGTGACGCTGCCGTCGTATCGCGGCGACAACGTCAACCGCCCTGGTTTCACGCCGGCGGAACGCGAACCGGATCCTGAACTCTTGCTGCGCGGCTATGAGCGGGCTTCCCTGACATTGAATTTCGTGCGCGCGTTGATCGACGGCGGATTCGCTGATTTGCACCATCCGGAATACTGGGACTTGGGATTCTTACGCCACGCGCCGCTGCGCGATGCCTATCAGCAGATTGTCGACTCGATTGCCGAGTCGATGGATTTCTTTGAATCGATGAGCGGTCAGCGGGTGCATGCCGCAACGCGCGTCGATTTTTATACCAGCCACGAGGGTTTGCACCTGCTCTCGGAGCAGGCTCAGACACGCTACATCGAGCGCCAAAAGCGCTGGTACAACCTGTCCACGCACATGCCTTGGATCGGCATGCGCACTGCCAATATCGATGGCGCGCACGTCGAATATTTCCGCGGCATTTCCAATCCGATCGGCGTGAAGGTAGGCGCCTCGATGAGTGCGGAATGGCTGCAAGAGCTGATTCAAGTGCTCAATCCACAAAACCAGCCCGGCCGCCTGACATTCATCCATCGGTTTGGGATCAAGGATATCGAGCAACGATTACCCGCCATGATCAGCGCGGTTCGGGCAACCGGCTCACAGGTGCTGTGGGTGTGCGATCCCATGCACGGCAACACCGAGACAACGGCGGGCGGCGTGAAGACGCGGCGCTTCGACAATATTTTGGGCGAAGTCGAGGCCGCGTTTCGCATTCACAGCGAAGAAGGCTCGATGCTCGGCGGCGTGCACATAGAACTGACCGGCGAGGATGTGACCGAGTGCATCGGCGGGGCGCGAGGATTGACCGAGAGCGACCTGGTGCGGGCGTATCGATCGCAGGTCGACCCGCGCTTGAATGCTGAACAAGCCCTGGAGCTCGCGATGCTGATCGCGCGCCGGGCCGGTGCCGGCTATCGGCGCAAATAAGTTCGCATGACCGTCACAGAATTTTTGCAGGAGCCGCTGCAAGGAAAAACCTCGCTGTCCAGGGTAATTTGGCTGTACGGCATCGTGGGCTCGCTGCTTTTCGGCGCCGTCGAATTGTTTCTCAATCCGGAGAATCAATTCGTGATCCGCGTCTATACGATTCTCGGCCTCTTTTTCGGCATTTACATCACCGTCGCCACCTACCGGTGCGCCAAGAATTGCAAATCGCTCTTTCTGGCGAGATTTGTGCGGGTCTCCGCGGTGATTTCGCTGGTGTTGCTGCCGGTACTGACGTACTTCGAGTTGACTGGGGCCCTGACGCTGAGCGATCTCATGCAGGGCCAGTTGCCTGAGTAACAGCGGCGGAGTGCAGTTGGCACGCGTTCAATGCGTGCGGGGGCGCGGATTTTAGGTTCGAAGATAGCTTGCGCCGTTGACATCGATCACGCAGCCCGTCATTGCGGCGGGCGCATCCAGCGCGCAGTACACGGCAGCATCCGCAACCTCCCCGGGTTGATTCACGCGCCCCAGCGGGTGCTGCGCCAGGATGGCAGGACCATCCGGCCCTTCGAGGTGGCTGGTGGCCATTTCGGTCTCGACCCAACCCGGCGCAACGCAATAAACGTAGATCGCGCGCGGCGCGAGCGCCTTGGCCAAGGACTGGGAAAGGGCATTTAGTCCTGCTTTGCTGGCGCCGTAGGCGGGCGCGTCGGGTTCGCCGCGAAACGCGCCGCGAGATGAGATGTTGACAATGCGGCCGCGGCCGAATGCCTGGTCTCGCGGATCGGTTCGAGACGCCATGCTCTGGGCCGCCAGGAGCGAGAGATTTGCCGGCGCAAAGAGGTTGGTGGACAGCGTCTGTTGCCATGCGGACGTCCAGCCCGCGTAGTCGATTTTCAGCGGCGAATTCTCGATGTACAACCCAGCGTTGTTGACCAGGACATCGACCGCGCCGAGCTGCTCGACAACGCGCTGCCAGAGCAGCAGCGCCGATTTAGGATCCGACAGATCGGCAGCGAAGA
>DATHFB010000052.1:0-22305 GCA_035318305.1 Steroidobacteraceae bacterium
CTCAAGAGGGTCATGATATTCGGTCTTGGCATCGCGTTCTTCCAGCAAGCCACCGGCATCAATGCGATCTTTTATTACCTGCCTTCAATTTTCGCTCAGTCGGGCGGCGAACTCTCGACGTCCTTCGCTCAGTCGGTGCTCGTAGGACTCGTCAATGTCGGTATGACGTTCGTGGCCATTTGGTTGATCGACCGCTTGGGCCGCAAACCTCTGTTGGTAATTGGGCTCGTCGGCGCGACGCTGTCGCTTCTGACAATTGCCTGGGCATTTCGCGCGTCGCAAGGCGCGCTGGGAGCCGGCTCGCCGGTCAGCCACGCCAACATCGTGCTGATTGCCATCATTGGCTACGTCGCTTCTTTTGCGATCTCCTTGGGGCCCGTGATGTGGGTGATGTTGTCCGAGATCTTTCCGAACGAAGAGCGGGCAGCCGCAATTTCAGTGGTCGGATTTTGGAACTCCCTGGTGAGCGCCAGCGTGACGCTGCTCTTCCCCACAGAACTTGCCGCCTGGGGTCCCGCGGGAACTTTTCTCGGCTACGGATTGCTCGCCGCCGCCGGCCTTCTGTTCGTTCTAGTGCTGGCTCCGGAGACCAAGGGAAAGACGCTCGAGGAATTGGAAGGGATTCTCACCAGGCCGAAGCAGGCGCTCGGCTCCTGAAATGCGAATAAATCGGACATGAGATGAAATCAAAACCTTCTTCCGCACCGGCGCCCGGCAAAAGCGGCCCTCGGCCGCGCCAGTCGGCCACCTTGAGAATGGTGGCCCGCGAGGCCGGCGTCTCGGCCAGCACCGTGTCCAGGATCATCAACGGCACGGTCAATGTGAGCCATGGCCTCAAGCATGCCGTCGAGGCAGCCATCGTAAAGTTCGACTTTCGCCCCAACGCCGCCGCGCGCGGACTCGCCCTCGGCAAGACGTCGACCATCGGCGTGGTCGCGCAAGCGATAGACAGCCCGTTCTATGGTGAAGGCCTGCGGGGAATCGAGGCCTTCCTACGCCCGCGTGGCTACGTGCCGCTATTCATGAGCGGCAATTGGCGCGAAGAGGACGAAGAACGATGCGTGCGGGAGTTCATTGCGCGTGGCGTCGACGGAATCATCGTCTTCGCCGGGCGCCTCAGCGATGCAAAGCTGAGGAGCTACGCCAAGGATGTGGCCATCGTGGTCACAGGCCGCAGTTTGCGGGCGCCGGGGTTGTTCAGTCTGCAAATTGACGATCGCCATGGCGCGATGCTTGCCGTGCGGCACCTGACCGAGATCGGGCACCGCAAGATCGCCTACATCAGCGGGTCCGAAAATCATCCCGACGCGATCGAAAGGTTCGAGGGATACAAGAAAGCGCTCCAAGACGCCGGAATTGAATTCGATCCGAGGCTGGTGGCCGTCGGCGATTGGCACGAGGAAGGCGGCTTGCGCGCAACGATCGAACTGCTCGGCTCGACCGCGAAATTCACCGCGCTTTTTTGCGTGAACGATCAAACCGCCTATGGCGCTTGCCTCGCGCTTTACCGCAAAGGGCTCTCGGTGCCCGCCGATGTGTCGGTGATCGGATTCGACGACTTGCCCGCATCTGCCTACCGGCTTCCGCCGCTGACCAGCGTGCGCCAATCGATCGGTGAGCTCGGCGATCGATCCGCGCAGGCCATTCTACAGCTCATCGACGGAAATCGGCCGCGTTTCGCTCCTCCTCCGGTCGAGCTGGTGATCCGTGAGTCAACCGATCGCAACGGGCGGCGGGGGCGTAGCTGAATCGACAGAACAGCAGCACTTGATACTTCCAGAAAAACATAACGAAAGCCATAAATGAACTACCGTCAATCTCTCGATGAACTCGCCAATCGCTTCCCGGCGAGTTTCGTGTGGGGAGTTGCCAGCAGCGCGTTTCAAATCGAAGGGGCCTCGACCGCGGACGGCAAGGGCGCTTCCATTTGGGATGAGTTCTGCCGCCTTCCCGGCGTCATCGCGGACGGCTCCGATGGAAGGATCGCGTGCGATCATTACAATCGACTCGAGTCGGACCTCGACCTGATCGCGGGGCTCGGCGTGGGAGCGTATCGCTTCTCGATCTCCTGGCCGCGAATCCAGCCGACAGGATCGGGCGAAGTGCTCGGACCGGGCATCGATTTCTACAACCGCCTGGTCGACGGACTGCTCGAGCGCGGCATTGAACCCTTTGCAACGCTCTACCACTGGGACCTGCCGGCTACGCTGCAGCGCGAGCACAATGGCTGGGCCGACCGCAATACAGCGTACCGATTCGCGGAATACGCCGCGCTGGTGGCGGATCGACTTGGCGATCGCGTGCGCTCGTTCGCAACCCATAACGAACCGTGGGTTACCGCGACCATCGGCCACGAAATGGGACATTTCGCGCCGGGCATCAAGGATAGAGCCGTGGCCATGCAGGTGTCGCACCACTGCCTGTTGAGCCACGGACTGGCCATGCAGGCGATGCGCAGCACGCGCAGCAATCTCGACGTCGGCATTGTCCTCAATCTCTCGCCGGTCTATTCGGCGACCGACTCGTCGGCCGACAGGATCCTCGCATCGCGCGAGGACGGCCTTTTGGTTCGCTGGTACATGGACGCCTTGCTACGCGGGGAGTATCCACAGGATATTCTGGAATATCTCGCGGCAGATGCACCCCGCGTCCAGGATGGCGACGCGCAATTGATTGCTGAACCGCTCGGCTTTCTCGGCGTGAATTACTACAACCCGATCGTTTCGATCGCGGGACGCCCATTTTCTCCGGCCCGCGAAGGCGTCCCCGTCACCGATATGGGTTGGGAAGTGGCGCCGGCGAAGTTTACCGACCTGCTGTTGCGCCTCGATCGCGACTACGACCTGCCGCCGCTGTTCATTACCGAAAACGGTGCGGCCTATCCGGATCTGGTCATTGACGGCGGCGTGAGGGATGAGGACCGGCGCGCCTATATCGAGACTCACATACGCGCCATCGCGGATGCCATCGATCAGGGCGTCGATGTGCGCGGCTACTTCGTCTGGTCGCTGTTGGACAACTTTGAATGGGCCGCGGGATATACCAAGCGCTTTGGGATCTACTATGTCGACTACCAGACGCAGGCCCGCATTTTGAAGCGCAGCGGTTTCTGGTACAAAGATTTGGCCGCGGCATTCCATCGAACGCAGGGAGGCAGGGTCGCAAACGAAGGCTCGGGAGGCGCGCGGTGAATTCGCAGTCACTGGCCGTTGCTCTGGCCCTCGCCCTCATCGTTAACGGAACGTGCTTATCGCAGCAAGCCCCGACGCTCACTGGGCAGCCGTGGATGAACGCATCGCTGGCACCTGACCTGCGCGCCGACATGGTTCTGAAGCAACTGACGCTCGATGAGAAAATTCAGCTGGTGCACGGTATCGGCTGGGGGCCTTTGGTTCCCGGCAGCCCGATTCCGCCCGACAACAATGGCGGCGCCGGTGAGGTCATGGGCATACCGCGTCTCGGAATACCGTCACTGCAGCAAGCGGATTCGGCCGTTGGTATTCGAATGGCAGCCCAACAAAGCCGTTACGCGACGTTGTTGCCGTCCGTGTTGGCCGCCGCATCCTCGTGGGATACGGAGGCCGCGCATTTATACGGAGACGTCATCGGACGTGAGCTGCGTGCGCAAGGGTTCAATCAATCGATTGGCGGCGGCGTCAACCTCGCGCGTGATCCGCGAAATGGCCGGCTGTTCGAGTACGCCGGCGAAGACCCAGTGCTCGCGGGTGTGACGGTTGGTCATGTCATTCGCGGTGTACAAGACAACCACATCATGGGGGACATCAAGCACTACGCGTTGAATGATCAGGAGACCGGCCGTACGGTTGTCGATGCCCGCATCTCCAAAAAGGCTGCCCGCGAGAGCGATCTCTTGGCTTTCGAACTCGGCATCCGCATAGGACAACCTTCCTCCGTCATGTGCAGCTACAACAAGGTGATGGGAGATTGGGCGTGCGAGAACGAGTGGCTGCTGAATCATGTGCTGAAGGGCGCCTGGCATTTTCCGGGCTTCGTCGTTTCCGATTGGGACGGCACGCACTCCACCGAAAAGGCGGCGATGGCAGGTCTCGACATGCAGATGCCGGGCGAGGAATATTTTGGTGAAGCACTCAAGCAAGCGGTCACCGCCGGGCGGGTTCCCTTGCGGCGCCTCGATGACATGGTGCACCGGCTGCTGCGCTCAATGTTCAGTGCCGGCGTCATCGACCATCCGCCGATTCCGCGCAGCGTGATCGACCCCTTCCGGGGTCTTGAGGATGCGCAGCATATTGCTGAAGAAAGCATCGTTCTACTGAAGAATGACGGCACGCTGCCCCTGAATCTTGGCGCCGTGCATTCCATTGCAGTGATCGGCGCACACGCCGATGTCGGCGTGCTGTCGGGGGGAGGTTCAGCGCAGGTCGATGCACCGGGCGGAAATGCCATCAGTCCCACGACTCCGACCAAGTGGGGCGAAGCGGTTTATTTTCCTTCGCCGCCGCTGCGTTACATTCGAGAGCATGCGCGGGGAGCCGTCGTGCAATTTAATGACGGCACCAACGCCTCCGCCGCGGCGGCGCTCGCGAAAACTGCGGATGTCGCCATAGTATTCGCCGATCAATACATGAGCGAGGCAGGCGATGCCCCATCGCTGTCGCTGCCGGACGGTCAGGACGAACTGATTTCGTCGGTCGCGGCAGCCAATCCGCACACGCTGGTCGTATTGATCACGGGTAATCCGGTGACCATGCCGTGGCTCGATCGAGTCGCCGGCGTCATGGAGGCTTGGTATCCCGGAATTGCGGGTGGACAGGCGATCGCGAACCTCATCTTCGGTAGTGTCGTTCCCTCGGGAAAGCTGCCTATTACGTTTGCGAAGTCAGCGGAGGATCTGCCTCATCGATGCGTCTTTGGCATCGCTTGCACGCAAGCGCTAAGTTCGCCGCGGCACTGGGTGTCTGACGATGCGAAGCGGCAGAGCTTTGCAGCGGAATACGACGAAGGTGTGCGCTTCGGTTATAAATGGTTTGACTCCGAAGGCAAGCAGCCGCTGTTCCCGTTCGGCTTTGGCTTGTCATACACAAAATTCAAATACAGTGATTTGCAGGTCGACCGAGCAGCGAAAACCGTGACTTTCGCGATTGAAAATACCGGTGGTCTGGCGGGAACTGAAATTGCGGAAATCTACGTCGAACTGCCCAAGGCCGGCAAAGAGCATTTCCGACGACTTGCTGCGTGGCAACGTGTGGCGCTCGATTCGCGCCAACGAAAAACCGTTACCGTGGCCCTGGAGCCCTTGGCCATGGCGACGTTTAACGAGCAGAAGGATGCTTGGACTTGGACCTCCGGCAAGTACACGGTGCTCGTCGGCGGGTCGTCGCGCGATTTACCGCTACGGGCCGGCATCGCTCTCTATTGAGGTCCCCTTCCAGCTCAACGCCGCCGCCTCCTGCTGCCCTTCGTCCGCCAGCGCCGTACTCCAGGCCAGGCCTAAGGTGGCCCCGTTGCTCGGGGTCGAAGCCTGGGCCGCCGCAGCGACGTCGCTTCCCAGTCCCAGTGCTACCGCAGCAATCCACACACTCGTTGATCTAGCGTTCATAGCCACTCCCTCCGTGTGAACTTACCCGCCAACGCGGGCCGGATGCGCCATCTTAGTCGCCCTTGATGAATCTCGACAATGCCGGTGCCCCTGCTAGGTTGCGCTCACGAACCGCCGCTGCCGCATCCATTTGCTGGCCACCCACTTTTCACCTTCGAGCACGGGATTGCCGGCGTGCACCGAGCGCCAATCGACGACTCCCCGGCTGTCGCAATACTCGAAATACGCCGCATGACCCAAGCGCGGCGTGATCGCCCAACCGAGATCGGGAAATGATGTCTCACCGCCCGCCGGGACGTCGTTCAAGTAAGTCACCAAGGTGCTGACGCGCTGACCGCTGCGTGCTATCGAAGACCGATTGGCCTCGTTGGTGATTTGCAGGAAATCGACATGCGGTGCGCTGGCCGCGCCCGTGGGGTAGTACAGCACTTGCAGTCCTTCGCCGTTTTCCACGGGCAGGCTCATGAGCTCGGCAATGCGCCGGTCCAGACTCGCGATGAATGCAGTTTCCTGTAAGCGAAAGAACATCCCATAGCTGTTGCGGTAAGCGGCGATGACATCCTGTCCGGACTGCAGGTCGACTATGGTCGAGGGCTCGAGGCGCGGTCTGGCCAGATCGATGAGCGCCTTGCATTCTTCGGCGCTCATGACATTGCTCAGCACCGCCAGCACCGGCTGCTGTGTGCGTGCCAGAACGCCAATCTCCCGATCATGGGTCTTGAGCACAGGGCCGCCCGCAAGCCGAGGCGGTTGCGGCGCTGGTATGGATTCATGTTCCGCCAAGGGCACCGAGTCCACGGGCACCGGCCGTTGCTCCTGAATGGCGGCGACAAACGCGTGCACGATGCTGCGTGCCGCGCTCGGCTCCATGCGCTGCGCAATCATGGTTTCGATCAGCGCGGCGGGCGCACAGCCCTGATGCAGATTGTTCACCAGCCAGGACCCTAGTCCTTCGGAGAAGCGAATGACTGCGCTCATGGCAATGCTCCGGTCAATCGAAGGAGTCTTTGGCGGCCCACCCTTGCCCGGTGAGTGTGAACACTTCCCGCAACTGCGACTTGCCTGCACCGCTCAAGACTCGGGCCACGGCGGGAAACACGCGCTGTGCATCGGGGTCCTGCGCCCAGGGAGCGGCATTCACCCGATAGGTGTAGGTGACAACGGCTTCGCTCTGCGCGCCATTCTTATGAACTTCCCAGCCGACGATCTTATCGAGGCTGAGCTTGGCTGCGCAGAAGTCGGCTTGACGGGCATGCGTTCCGGCAAGCTCGCGCTTTAGGTAATACTTTTTTCCGTCTTCGGTCAGTTCGTAGCGGCGCGCAGAGGCGGCTGCACCTTGCTGCGAATGCTCATCCGCGCTTACCGCCGTGGAACGCACCACGCCGAGCTTCTCCAGCACGGGCAACTGGATGGCGTTGCGGCCGCCGTTCTGAAACTCCTGCGCGCTCACCTCGATGGGCCAGTCGTACTTGCCCAGGCAGAGGTCACCACGCTTGCTCAAGTAGCTGTTCACAGCCTGGGTGAGGGTGTCTCGATTGGCTTCGGTGCGGCTGCCGCACGCTGCGAGGCCAGTCAGAGTCAAGGCGAGAAGATAGATTTTCATAGGGATTAGCGCTGAGGTCTTGGGGATTCAATTGACGCACGGACCGCTCGTCGGCGGCGTCGCCGGTGGCTTGTAGCCATCGGTGAGCGTGCCCAGGAAACAGAGCAGGTCCGCGATGTTCTGCTCCGTCATGGGAGGCGTCGAGCCCGCGGCGCGTCCGTCGAGGGGCATCTGCGGGTCGATGTTGGAATGATAGGCGGTCGGCAAGTCGTCGAACCTTTGCAGCGTGCCGCCATCGTACTGCGTGGTCACCAATCCATACGTGGGGAATGAGGGATCGGCACTGGCTCGGGGCGTGCCGCCCACGGTGGGATACCAAATTTCCGGATTGGTATCGCGCGTATTGTAGAAGCGAATGGCCTGCTCCAATGAATGGATCACGCCGTTGTGAAAGAACACCTTGCGCGTGGCGACGTTGCGCAGAGTCGGTGTGCCGAACTTTCCGCAATGGACTTCAGGCGCCGCCGGTGAGGCGGGACTGTGATCGTTGCGCAGCGGGCCGCACACGCCCATATCGACATAGCTGGAATCAGCGTTGGCGCGAATGCGGGCGTTTCGCGGGACGCCGATCGCCTCGTAGGAAAAATCCGTGAACAACGCCGAGCTGCCGTTGAGTCCCGCGCCCTGATAATGGCACGAGGAGCAATTGCCGATTTTCGGATTACTGAACAGCGCCAGCCCCCGCGCTTCAGCCGGCGTCAGCGCGCCGCCGATTTTGTTCCCGGCATACAAATCGAATTTACTGCTGTAGGGATGAAAACTGGAGTCCTCCAGTTGAAATGCCTGCAGCGCGGCCGACGCGTCCTTGAAGGCGGTCGCGGTGTTGCTGAAAACATCGTCGCCGAAGGCCTGCCGAAACAACTTCGCGTATGCACCGGCCCGAAGCTTCGCAACGACGTCCGCGGTGCTGCCGTTGGCCATTTCGAACACCGACAGCAGCGGAATTCCGGCCTGCTCGGCCAGCGTGTTGGCGCGCCCATCCCACGTGAAGCCGCCTCCGGGACCCGGCACACTGATGCCATCCGGATTGTCGAGCAGGTCCGCGTAAGCCGGGGTGTATTCCTTGTAGCGCAGCGAGGGCACGGCGCGCAGTCCCGGCATGGTCAAGTCATTGCCGCCGGGCTGCACCGCCAAATCGTTGGGCGGTCCATATGCATGGTTTGGGTCGTGACAGGTCGCGCAGGACATCTTGCCCGAGCCTGACAGGCTCTTGTCGAAGAAAATTTTCTGACCCACTTGGGCCGCCAAACTCAAGGGCGGCGTAGCACGGAATTTCGCAGCCGCTTCAGGCAAAGCACTGCCGCTGCCCGACTGGCCGCCGCCGCAGGCGGCCAGAGTCAGGGTCAAGATCATCGCCAATGCAACTGTACGCATAATGGCGAAGGGCGGATCGATCGATCCGCCCTTCCCGTCCGGCGTCGATGCCGGCTGCAACTACTTCGTCAATGCCCAGATGTTCGTCTGCGTGGCATCCGGGCCCACCTGCGGCGCCGTGCTGATGTCCGCCGACTGCTTCTGCGTGTAGCTGACCGGAATCGCGAAGGCATGATTCGTCGGCCGCACCGCGTCGAAGTGCGTATCGGCGCTGCCGGCGTACTCGGGCAGATTCAAGATGTTCTGCGCAATGAATTTCTCCGTGTACTTGGAGCGGTTCATGTACGAGGCATCGTTCATCGGATCCGACAGCTGGAACATGTCCTGCAGCGTGCGCACGAAGGAAAAGTGGCTGTAGACATCGCTGTCCGCGCTTCCCTTGGGCGCATTGGCCTGATTCGTGAGCAGTCCCCACACGCTCTGGCCATGGCCGCGATTTCCCTTGGTGTAGTTGTTGATGGTCATGTCCACCGACCAGGTTCCATCGGCGTTCTGCTTCAAGGGATTGGCGACCGTGCTATTCGAGACGTTCCAGCCGCAGCAGGAATTGAATCCGCTGGTGGCGCTGCCCTCGTCGAACATCAGCACGATGGCGACCTTCTTCTGCGGGTTGTTCCACAATGGCGAAGCTTCGATCTTCTTGACCACCGTGTCCACATAGTTGTCGCCGCGGGTGATGATGGCGCCGCCCGTGGCATTGGGCACGTTGTTGGCGACGCTGCTGCAGTCGCTCGCCGTGACCGTGGCGGTGGTGGCAACGTCGGTTCCCGTCACGCTGATGCCGTGCATGTCGTCGCACTGATCAGGCACCACGAAGTTGAGGTTGCCCACATCGCCGGATACCAGGTCGCTGCCGAACTGATCGAAGTCGTAGCCCGCCGGAATCGCATACTTCGTGCTGTTCTTGAGCGCATCTTCCCACTGGCTGCCGCCCATGGTGCGGTTGCTGAATTTGAACTCCGGTGCGCTGCGCACGTTCTGGTACGCCATGCCGGGATGGTGCTTGGTTTTGTAGAGCGCCGCCGGCAGCGGCAGCACCAGTTTCGGATCGCCGATCACCGCCGTATTTCCGCCGATCGTGCCGGGCTGGTAAACGTGATCCTGAGCGATGACGGCTGGGTCCGCCACGCTGTCGGTACGCAGATCCTGTCCCGGATTGAGCGACTCGCTGTAGGTTCTCCAGGTCATGCCCGCCGTGCTGATGGCGTTGAACAGGTTCGGCCGGCCGGTGATGTTGTGATTGACCGCCGCGGTTTGAGTGCAGGTAGCCGCAAAGGGTGAACTGGCCAAGCCCGGTTGATCATTGGTGGGCAGCGGCAGATCCTGCGGAGCGTTCGGACCCGTCGCGTCGCAGTTCCACTGGCTGTCGTCCGTGATGCCGAAGTCGTCGCCGCCGCCCAACGCCGTGTAATTCGGTTCGCTGGGATTGCCGGTGGCGTAGTAGCTGGTGAGCAAGTTGCCGGCATGCAGGTACGCATTGATTTTCGGAGCGAACGGCGAGTTCAAAATCGACAAAGTCGCCTTGTTTTCGAGCATCACGATGAAGATGTGGTCGTAGCGCGGAATGCCTTCGACATTGAAGGCTGCCTGCTGAGACTGTGCGAAGGTGATGGGCTTGCGCGTTTCGACCGCCGTGGCGGTGGCCGCGGTCACGCCGGCCATACCCGTGATTTCCGGATCCCCGCCCGGAACGGCCAATGCATCCGGATAGAGGTCGCCGCGGTCCAGCTTGGTGATGGCATACGCGAAGCGATTCGTCAGGACGTTGGATTCGCGCAGCATGGAGGCCTGCGCCGCGCCCGTTTGCGTGTTGACGTCGGTCAGAATTTGCCCAAGATCGACGCCGAGCCGGGTCGCCAAGTTCTGCTTCTCAGTCTGATAGTCCGAGCCATTGGCCTCGGTCAGCCGCGCAACTTCGGAGGACAGCGGACTCACGATCACGCCGTCGCTTTGCTCGCTCACCTGGTCGAGCAGAGCCCGGAACACATTGCGCTTCGGATTCGTGGCGCCATTGGCCGTGTTGACGGCCGCCGTGCCGATGTCGGCGATAACGGGACCTGCCGCGGCAACTGCCAGCGTGAAGGCGCCTTTGGAATCGGTAGTCACCGGATTTTCGCTCGAATCGCACTTGCCGTTGCCATTGGCATCGATGCACACGGTCGCGCCCTGATAGTAGCCGCCGGTCACGTTGGGTTGGGTGGCGCTGCCCGGGGTGAACCCTGCCGCAGTCACGATACCCTTGATCATGACCGACAACGGCGGCGGCGGCACCTGAGCGGGGGGCGAGTTGGGCACGGTGGAAGTGTTGCTGCCGCCGCACGCAGCCAGCACTGACACGGCCGCCAGCACTGATGTGTTGCGAATGATTCTCGACGACTTGCTGCTCTTCTGTTTCCGCGATCTGGCCATGTTCATCCTCTGTTTGTGAATCTCGCGAGTGCACAACGGCACGCGCTTTTTTGCCTGCGCGGATTATTGGAGGTGATCATGACGGATTTGTTGCAATGCCGTGACTATGCCGGCGCAGCAACGTTAAGTACTGTTAAGACGTTCGCGTATCAGGACTCGCAATTTCCCGGCAAGCTCGCGATCCATTGCTCGATGAGCGCCACGCCCTCGCGGTGGGTGGTCGAACGTCCCTGCTCCGGCATCATCACGCCGGGCTCGTTTGAGAGCAAACGGTAGGCGAGGATCGAATCCTTTGGTTTGCCGGGCACTACATCGAAGAAATGATCTCCTGTGCCGCGACCCGCCGCGACCGGAGGTTTGCACACGCCCAGGTGCCGATCGTCGTCGGCGAATATCGTCAGATCCAAGGCCGTGGTATTTGCCGGTCCTTTGGCGTTGTGGCAATGACCGCAGTTGACGTCGAGATACGCGCGTGCGCGCGCCGCGACGGGTTCGGCAACGTTGCGCCAATCGGCGTTTCGCGCTACGCCCGAAAGCTCAGGCAGACCGGCGAGATACCCTGCCTTGCTCCAATGCAGCAATTGATTGTCGGTGCCGGAGGCGTACTCGAAGCTGCGATTTAGATGCCGCGCCCTGGTGCCGATGGGTGCAATCGCTTTGGTGCTCAGATCCACCACATGGCAACCCGCACATTGGTTCTCATTGGGCACGACATAGGTAAATGCTTCCCGGGCACCGTCCTCGGCCACCAGCTCGAGCGGCATCGTATCGCCCGTGCGTGCGAGCTCGGCCTCGGATTGTGCCGCATTCCACACGTAAGGAAGAGCCTGCCAGCCATCCGCGCGTCGCACCAGCACGCGCGTTTCGATCAGATGCACGTTGGCAAGTCTCAGCCCCTCGCCGCTGCGTCCCGTTCCCGCAAAGTCGCGCGATTGATCATAGGTACGGGCCGCCAATTTGGCATCGCGCGCCGTGCCTTTCGGTGTTGGATAGTAGAAAGTCTTGGTGATGATGGTGCCGACCGGGAATTCAAAGTTGCCCTCGGCACTGTATTGGGCGCTTGCACCCGGCGGCATCCATACCGTTCGCAGCTTGTGGGCGTAATCGCTGAACAGCGGCGTGTTGAGATCGTAGGCAATGACCCCGGCGTTCAGCGCCAATTTGCCGCCATCGGCATACACCACCTGCCAATCGCTGAGCTTCGCGGGCCTGCCCTCCGCGAAGAAATGCACAGGTTGTCCCCGGTGGCCGCAACCGCAGACGATTGCCAAGCCCAAACAAATCAACAGCGGGCGGAATTGCGTCAATCGCTGGCCTTTGCCGACTAACTGTGCGGCAGTTCGATCGCCGCGAGCTTTGGCAGCTCGCACTGAAAGGATGCTTTATCGATTTTCGGGTTCTTGTACTTGTTGGGGCCGTCGGCGTTCAATACCTCGGCGCTGCCGTTTCTGACGCAGATCCGTTCCTCCGCCGGCGGCAGGCCGTTCACCTGATTTTTTGCATCCACATAACCGTCCCAAAGAATGTCCGGGAAATGGCCGTTGATGCCAAACATCGCTGTCTTCAAGGTCTTCAAGTCCAAACCATCCGGCGAGTCGCCGCCGCCCTTGAAGCGATTGTCGTAAATAAAGATGGCGCGTGGATACGGATCGTACTTGGGGTCCACGCCGCGCGTGTTGTAGTAGCTGGTCGAGTAGTAGCTGGAGATAATCAGATTGGCGGTCTTGTTATCCGCAATATCGTTGTCGAAAATCTCGACCTTCGGATTGGAATTGACCACGACGCCGGAGCCCGCCGGCACGCTCGCGACCGCCGAGCCTTTGGCTCCAAAGTTCGCGAGATTATTCTTGATAGAGGTGTTCTTGAACACGCGCGTCGATTGGCCGGGCAGGGCAAGATTCGGCATGTTGAATATGAGAATGCCGCCGGTGTTGCCCGTGGCGGTATTGTCATAGACATCGGCACCGATGGTGTTTTCAATTTCGATGCCGGCCACGTTTTTCTCGGCGCGGTTGCGCCGGACAATCACATTCTGAGATTGGCCCACGTAAATACCGGCGTCGGATGCGCCGATCGACGATGAATCCTCGATCAACACATTCTTGCTCTTTACCGGATAAATGCCATAAGCGCCGTTGGTGGTCTTAGGACCGCCGGTCCATTCGACCCGCACATCGCGCACTGCGATGTTTTCGCCATCGTTGATCTTCAGGCCGTCTCCTTTGCTGTCCTCGATGGCAAGATGTTCGATGGTGAAATCGCTTGCATAGACCAGGATGCCTTCAGGTCCTGAGATTTCATTCTTGAAAGAGAGAATGCTTTTATCCGACCCCTCGCCGCGAATCGTGACGCCATTTGCGCGCAGCGTGAGAACGCGGTCGAGCGCATGTTTACCCGCCGGGATTTGGATCACCGTGCCCGCCTTGGCGTCGAGAAATTGCTCCTGCAGCTTCTTCTGAAAGGCCAGATCATCGGCGGACAGCGCCTGCGGGGTGCTGCCGTTATTTCCGCACCCTGCGGCGAAAGCGGTGAATAAGAAGATGGCGACTATGCGCATGGTTATTATCCTTTTTTAGATCCCCCGACGATCAGCCAAAGCAAGCCTAACATGAGACGCCAATTATGCTCTGAGCGGCTGCACGCGTTGGCGGTGGCTTATTGCAACGCGACGCGCTACCGGGATTGCAGTGTCAGGCTGCCCGCGGGGCCGTGCAGATTCGCCGTCAGGCGGGGTGCGTTTGACTGACCCATGGCGACATCCAGATCGAGCGTTTTGCTCAAGGCGCGGTAGCGTGCCGGATTCGGGGTCGTTATTTGCAGACCATCGATGCGGCAGCCTTTGGGTGCATCCAGGGACGGATGCGCCGAAGCAGCGCTCCATTCAATAAAGAATGGCAGGATCCCGTGCTCATCCTCCTTCAGCGGCAGCGACTTCCAATTCAAAACGGAACCATCCGGCCGCTGTCGGGACCCCGGCACCGGGCCCACGTAACCGACTCCGGCCGCGCGCAGCACGCGCGCAAATTCATCGATATGATCACGATGCTCCGCCCAACCGACCAACGCGGGACCCTTCAACGTGCGCAAATTGCGCGGATCGGCCGCATTGGGTTGCAGCGGATCAGGCGCCATGATTTCAAGATAACGCAGCTCGCCCAAGGACAATAAAGCGTTCCTGGTGCCGGCCCCGGGATGTACACCCCCCGGGATCGCTCGAACCCCCAAATGGCGGAACACGAACTCGATTCCGCCATCAAGATCGGTGCAGCCCAGAATAATGTGATCCAGGGTTTTCGGCACGCGCCCGTTCGATTCCCTTGCCAACGCGGGGGCCGCCAGCAACGCGGCGGCGGAGCAGCTAAACGCTCGCCGGGAAATTTTTTGCATTGCAGATCCTAGCGCGCATCCGTGGCATGCGGCAACGGTAGGGCGTTCCGGCATTGCGGCGTCGAAGTCTAGGCCCGAATCACCGGAACACACTTTGCGTGGGCGATTAGGGCTACCTCAGGTAGCTCGTTATTGTACAGTCGCCGTGCGACAGCGAGCCGCCGTTGTTCAACCGTGAAACTGCTCGGCAGCGAGGATTGAATGATTGCGCCCGGACACGAAAGTCCCATCACGACTCACATGTACCTCGAAGCGGACCTTCAGATGAAACAGCGGGCGCTCAAGACACTACGGGTACCAAAAAATGCCCCTGTGCGCTACCGACCGCCCGACCACTTGCTGCAGTTCCTGCAGGGTCTGTAATTATCGAACCTCCTCCAGTAGCACCCACTCCCAGTCTACGGCGGGCCCGGCTTCGTCAACTTCCATACCACGATTGAAAACGGAACGAGCGAAAGGCAGGCGACCGCGATGGAGGACGCCAGTACGGCTCCGGCCGCGCCAAGATCGCGCACCAGAAGAAATTTCAGCGGTATGGCGAGACACGCTATCAAGGTCGACGATATCACCTGCACTCTAATGGCGTGCAGACCGTTCAGAAGCATGGCCAACGCGTTCTGCGTGCATTGAAGGACGCACCAAATAGCCAGGCAATAAAGCACGACGGGTTGGACCGGCACGTCCTTGCGTGTCCAAAGCGACACGATGAGCGGGCCGAGGAACACTATTGAAACGGAGAATGCGGTGCTGACACCGATCGACAACGCCAAGGACCTCCGCAGCGTTCTTCTAACCCACGCCTTATCCTCTCTGACCCACGCTTCCGCATATGCCGGCCAAATCGGCAGAAGCATCATGAGCATCAGATTCGTACCAACCCCAAAGACGCGTTCGTAGACCGAGTAGGAGGCAACCGCCTCCGCACCGAGCAAACGGGCAATGATCAGCTTGTCCGAAGCGAAACTTATCGACGTCCCGAGTTGAAGCACGACGAAAAAAATACCTGTGCTGAGAATGCGCTTTATTGCCGCCGCATTCACGAGCAGCCAACTCGGACGGTACTGCTTGTTTCGCCGGAAAAAAATGATTCCATTGATACCGGCGGCCACGAGCGGCGTCCCCAGCATTACCATGACGAGCTGAGCAACACTCCCATGCACGGTCGCGACCAACCAGATGCCCGCCAACGAGGCAAACAGGCCGATAGAGACCCACAGATTGCTTACGAACCCCTGCTGTAGAGCGAACTGCACCCTGGGCACGATCAACGCGGCGGTACTGCACGCGAGGCACGCCACCAATGTCGCAATCGCGGGTCCCGCATCGGCTCGAGCGGTCGGCGAGTGAACGTTGAAGACATGAGCCCAATCGACCGCCGGAAACACGAAAAGAAAGAAGACCGACAGAATGCAGGCTGCGATGAGAATCAGTACCGCGAAGGCGCTGGAGACGTAGCGCCGAATTGCAATCTGATCGTCGCGGCCCGACGCCTCGGCCACCACGCTGAGCAGTCCGCTGCCGATGCCGAAATCCGCAAAGGAGAGCATCGATACCACCGACGTTACGGTCATCCAGAGTCCAAATCGCTCCGGGCCAAGATAATTCAGCGTCAAGGGGACCGACACGATGGTCATCAACATCGAACCTGCCCGGGCAATGAGCCCGGTAAATACCGTCAACTTGATACGCTTTCCGCGCGCCGCGTTCCGCACTTGCGCAGCGCTGCTGGCTCCGAAATCCAGGTCCGCCTTTTCTTTCACGATGTAGGTGCTAAATCGGCGCAGGCCGGGATTTAGGGGTTCGCCGACAGAGTGCGCGGCTTTTTCGCCTCGGCCGGACTTCCGTAGCACACCATCATTGGCGGCAACGAATTGAAGGCATTACTGCGCGCTCCGACCACGGCGCCTCGGCCACCACGATGCGTGTTCTCGCAGGATCCAGGACGTACGGAAATTGCGCTTGGTGTAGTCATGACTTCCCGCGCACAAGTACCATCGTTGCGAGATTGACACGTTGCGGCCATCGCCGCCGCTGTGTACGCCCCACCCGACATGAGCGCGCCGTAAGTCATTCGCAGGAGACCCCGCAATGCGAATCGGATTCATCGGATTTACACCCTTGTAAATACGGTCGTTTCGGTCAAACGCAGTGGCTTGACCAGAAAACCTGTAAATCGGCTCATTGACCAGCCTCCAAGTACGTCAAGCGCCGGCCGGTAAAGAGTTCTGTCGCTATCGTCCAAAACTATCAAGCGCGGCAAGGCGCCATCGCTCAATGCGAGACGGATGGCATCCGTTCTTGAGAACCGCGGCTCGTCCGAATGGTCCACAATCAAAACCGTGGGACGTACCTCGAGAAATGCGGCAGCAAACAATTGCTCGACCGAACCCAATCTCACTTCGGCGTTGGGATGATTGGCCAGCGCGACCCTGACGCGCGCCGCCCAGGACAAGTCAGGCTCCAAGCTCACAACACGTCGCGCCCTTCGCGCGTACCACGCCGTCGAAGCACCCGATCCGAGTTCGAGAACCACATCTTCCGCGCTCAGCAGTTGACCGAGGTGCTTCACCGCCGCCGGCGCCATCCAAGGAGTATTCTTGGATTTCCCGACGAGGCGACTCCAAACCAACACGGGTATCGTGACTAGATCACTGGGATTGCACAAATCTCCCCGCCGACTATGGAATCGCGATACGTGCTCTGAATCTTTGCCGACTACCTTCGCAGCGACCTCACGCAACGCCTTTCCTATGGCCATGAATTGCTCCTTATTGCAGTCCGAGTAAATTCAACAGCTTGCCGCGTGGCGCCCGTTGCAATTGGCACACTGCGCGAGATTAGGATTCGTCGAATAAAAGCGTCTTGATTCTCCAAAAGCGGATTTCCACCGTGGAGTCTCTTGAATTCGGCGACGCGGTCGCGATGAGGTATCGAGATCCCTTCCAAAAATCGCAATCGTGGTAGTCCTAACAGAACCAAACCTCGACGCCGGCGCCGCGCAGGGATTCGCAAATCTTCAGCGCCGCTTCGCGATCGTCGGCGTAGCTGATAAAGACCGCTTTCTTCGCTGCTGTCGTCATTGGCGTCCGGACCCGGCGGACGCCTGATCCTCATCCCAGTTCTTATTAGACGGAAGATATTATACTGAAGGTGGCTGAAGCGTCGATGTTTACGTTACATAAGCGGCAGTCACCGAGGCTGCTGCTTTCCAATAGCCGGTCGCTGACGAGGCCGAGAACTTCCGGCTCTGTGGTCATGGCAGGAGCTTAGCTGCTCGGAACGATTAAATCCCTTCGACGTACGGCACGGCTCAGGCGCGGCCACTCAATCGTTCGGCAGTGACCATCGCCAAGAATCCGCCCGCGCAATAATTGAGCAAGCGCAGACGCGCCGCCTCCAAGTCCTTCGCGCGGCAAAGGCCTTCGGATAACCGGTCGACCCGCTCAGTACCAGAGAGGGCCAACATCATGGATCCGGCGAGGAAGTTATAAGCCCAGTAGAGCTCCTTCTTAGGACTGCCCGGCAGCGCCGTCTGCAGAATATCAATCAGCTCAAGCACGTTGTCATCGAAATAGCGATGAATGATTTCGCCGCCCCAGGGCGTATTGTCGATCTGGGCGACCAAGGCGAAATAGCTCTTCCAACCAGGATCGCCGTGCAGCGACAGGTCGATCATTGGGTTGATGAACGCGGCTATAGCACCCTCCACGGTGACCGCACCGGCATTGGCCACATAGGCACGCAGCGAATCGCGACGCGCAGAGACCAACGGCCGCGCGCGACGCTCGAACACACCATCGAACAAACTGGATTTGTTCTTGAAGTGATAATAGATGAGCGCAACGTCGACACTGGCGGCGTCCGCGACCTGCCGGGTGGTCACCCCATAAAAACCGCGCTCTGCAAACAGCGACTCGGCAGCATCGAGTAACCGACCCCGAGCCTTCACTCCGTCGTCAGATCGTTTCGGACGGCCGCGCCCCGATTTCTTGCGGCTTTTGGCGGGCGCTTTGTGGTCGGGTTTGGTCACTGCTCCCTCTGCTTCATTTGATCGACATCGCCGGTGAGCGCTCGCTTTCGACAAATAGGCGCGCTTCGCGGGGCTATTGTGACACTCCCGTATCGCAGTGAAGTCCTCTCAGGGTAAAAAATTTAACAACCGCTGAATAACCGGCTTTTGCGGCCACCCGCCAAGAAACGGGATGCGGCGGGTAGTCGGGCCCGTTCCGGACGTGCGCGCTGACGCAGGTCAGTGGGATTTATCGGTAAAAGTCGGTGATATTTCACGATAGCCGGGGACAGGAGCCGTGCAATCAAAACCAGATATTGTCAGATGAGAAACGTCGCAGGTTTCTTGACAAGGCTGAGTGTCTGGCATAATTTCAACGCACGCTGAAATTAAGAAAGAGAGCCGATGTCTACGGCTCCTGCTGGGATGGTCTAAACAAGGGGGTTATATGGCTTCGTTTCGCTTCATGCTCGCGGCGCTCACGGGCACCGCGGCCTCGCTCTGCGCATCCTGGGTGGCGGCGCAAGCCGTCGCAACCGCAACCGGCGGGTCCAGCACGGAGCTTGCTGAAATCATCGTCACGGCAACCCGCCGCTCCGAGTCCATCCAGAACGTGCCGAGCAGCGTCACGGCACTGACCTCCGGCACATTGGACCAGATCAAGGCCCGCGATTTGAACGACTTCGCGGGGTTCGTACCCGGTTTAAGCTTTGCATCGACCGGCCCCAGCACCAACCTGCTGGTGATCCGCGGCATCACCACCGGTTCGCAACTGAGCAGCGCGACCGGCGTGTACCTGGATGACATTCCCTTGGGCGCCAGCACCTCGAACGGCGTGGGTTATCAGAGTTTGAACATCAATGCGTTCGACCTGAATCGCATTGAAGTGCTGAACGGTCCCCAGGGCACGCTTTACGGCGCGACGTCTTTGGGCGGTACCATCAGGTACATTCCCAATGCTCCGAATTTGTATTCCTTCGGCCTTAACGCCGGCGTGGAAGTATCTTCGACTGAGCATGGCCATATCAATCACGCCTATACCGGCATGGTCAACATGCCCATCGCCGATGTTGCCGCGATCCGCATCGACGGCTATCAGGTGTATGACTCAGGCTACGCCAAGGATCCGATCTACGGTCGAGATAACCAGGGATGGGCTCGGTCGGAGGGCGGTCGGGTCGCGTTGTTGCTCAAGCCGACGGATGACCTCGATATAACGCTGCGCGCGTCGACTCAGCACATTCCCAGTGAAAGCGCGGATGTCGGATTTCGCGATCCCAAGACTCACCAGCCGACCTACGGCACCTACGATCAGGCGTACCCGACATTTCAGCCCTCCAATTACAGCCTGACGCTGTACTCGGCCGCGATCAACTACGACACGCCGTGGGCCAAATTCAGTTCCATCACCGGCCTGCAAACCAATAACGGCACGAGCTACACGGACAATAGCTTGACCTATGATGCGGCGCTCGGCTTCTTGGGCGCGGCCGCTGATCCGTGGAGCCTGTACGTCAACACCACGACCAAGAAATTCACCCAGGAGTTTCGCGTCGCTTCGCACGAGAACACGACTTTCCAGTGGTTGGCGGGCGCATTCTTGAGCAACGAAAAGACCAGCGAGGTCGTCGATCTGTTCGATAACGCCAACCCGGGCGGCACTATCTTGGGTATCTCGCCCTTCACCAGCTTCCTGCCCAGCACCTACCGCGAGTACGCGGCCTATGCGGACGGCACGATCTTTTTCACCAAGCAACTGGAATTGGGATTGGGAGTGCGGTACAGCCGGCAAAAGCAGGCCTACGAAGAAACCGTGAGCGGCTTGCTGGCGACCGGCTCGTATGCCGTCTTGACGCCGCCGGTGGCGACGTCGGATCAAAGCGTGATGACTTATTTGATCAACCCTAAGTTTCATATCACCGACGAGGTGATGGTGTATGCGCGCGCGGCGAGCGGCTTCCGACCCGGCGGCCCCAATTTCGTGCTGTCGCCCGGGCTCGGCAATCCCACCTACGATCCTGACCGGCTGTGGAGCTATGAGCTCGGTGAAAAGGCGACTTTTCTCGACAAGCGCGCGACGCTGAACTTCGACGTCTACGACATCCTGTGGAAAGACATTCAGGTCACGGTCAACGTCGGCGGCGTCAACCAGCTCGAGAATGCCGGCACGGCACGCGTCACCGGCGCGGAGATGTCATTCGACTATCGCATCATTCCAGCACTCACCCTAGGTGGTTCGGCCGCGTACACCAATGCGCGCCTCTCCTCCACGCCGGCAGTGATCGATGTGACCACGCCCGGTGTTCGGCTGCCGTTGTCGCCGCGCTTCAACTTCGCGCTGATCGGCACCTATGACGTCGACCTGACCGGTGGTTACCAGGGATCGATCAATGTCACCGACCGCTGGATCGGCGAGCGCAACGCGGGCTTTGGGACGCCGATCAGTCAGCAGTACGTATTGAGCTCATACAACATCACGGACTTGAACTTCTCGGTGCGTTCGCCCTACCACTTGGAATACGGTCTGTTCGTGCGTAATGTGTTCGATAAGGCGGGCGAGGTCTCCGCGAACATCATACCCCTCCAATACAACCCCGCCGCACCGGTCCAAGTGTTTCTGGCGCAACCCCGAACGGTGGGCCTGTCGATCAACTACAAATACAATTGATCGCATGGAGTTCTGCAGCGCCGAGACTGTGAGCGGCCGGGTCCAGGGACTGATCAGTTCCGGGGTCCGGCAGTTCAAAGGCGTCCCCTACGGCGCGTCAACGGCCGGGGCGAACCGCTTTCAGCGGCCGAAACGTGCGAAGCCGTGGATGGGTGTGCGCGACTGCTTTGGTTACGCCGCGGCCTCGCCGCAGGTTCCCTACGATGTCGGCCACGAGTACGCGCGGCTGATTCAGTTCGATTTGAATGTCGCCCTGGGCGGAATGGGCGAGGACTGCCTGCACCTTAATATCTGGACGCCCGGGACCGGCCGCCAGGATAAGCGCGCGGTGCTGTTTTGCATTCACGGCGGCGGCTTCGCGATCTGCTCGGGCAATCACCCAATGTACGACGGCGCCAAGCTCGCGCAATGGGGCGATGTCGTCGTGGTCACCGTGACGCACCGCTTATCGAGCTTCGGGTATTTGAATCTCAAGGATCTGGACCCCGCGGGCCCTTGGGCCGATGCCGGCACCGCGGGCATGTTGGATGTCGTGGCTGCCCTCGAATGGGTGCGCGACAACATCGAGAACTTCGGCGGCGATCCTGGCTGCGTCACGATCCTTGGACAGTCCGGCGGCGGCTGGAAGGTGAGCACGCTGCTGGCGATGCCGGCGGCACAGAATTTATTTCACAGGGCGGTGATTCAGAGCGGATCACTCGTGTCGCATATGCCCCGGGAGGCGGCGGCGCAAGTTTCGCAGGCCTTCATCGGACAGCTTGGCCTGACAGCGGCGACTCTCGATCGAATTCAAGACTTGCCGTGGACGCAAATTCTGGCCGCGCAAACGGCCATTGGCGCGCAAGCGTTTGCGCCCATCGTCGATGGCACGCATATCCCAGCGCATCCGCTGGAAGCTCAGGTCGCATCATTGTCCGACCATGTGCCGCTGATCATTTCCACCACGCTGGATGATGCCGGCCTGTTCTTTGATCGATTCGCCATGACGGAACAGGAACTTAACAGTACGTTGTCGGCGGGATACGGCGCCAAGGCCGCATTGCTGGAAAAGACCTACCGCGAGCACTTCCCGACCAAGTCGCCTTACCTGTTGTACGCACAGATCATTACCGACGCCGGTTTCCGGCGTTTCGCGTATGCGCAGGCCGAGGCAAAGGCCGCGCGTCAACGCGCAGCGGTCTACACCTATTTATGGGAATGGACTTGCCCGGCGTTCGATGGAAAATTCGGCGCCGCGCATGCCATGGATGTCGCCGCCTCGATGCACAATGAGCGCG
>DATHFB010000053.1:0-5582 GCA_035318305.1 Steroidobacteraceae bacterium
TGGCCCTCGACGCCATGCGGCCGAAAGCCGGCTTCCTTGGCCTTTTCGACCACGCGCTGCGCCACCGAGCGCACGTGCCGGTCGGAGGTTCCGCTCGCGATCACCATGAAGTCCGCGATGTCGGTCAGGCCCCGCACGTCCAGCAGCTTCACGTCCAATGCCTTCATGTCGCCCAAGGCATCGATGATCACGGTCTTGAGGAAGGATTTGTCGCTGCCGGCTTTGCCGGGCGCAGCCGCTTTTGGTTTGCGCGCCGTCTTGGATTTGGCGACGGCCTTTTTGCCGTCTACTGTCTTGCTGCTGGAAATTTTTCGCTTTACTGCCACTAAGTCCGGTTCCTAGAGTAACAATGGGTGTCCAGGATCAGTTTACGCACTGGATCGGGCATGAGGAAGCGCGGATCACGGCCCATCGCAATTAACTGCCTCACTTCGGTGGAGGAAATCTCCAGTTGAGTGACGGCGTGAATAAAGATGCAGCCAGAGCGTGATTCATGCAGGTCGTTGATGCGGCCGGTGCCCCGGTCCACCAACAGCTCCCCGAGAGGCCCCATGCCTGGGGCTCGCCAGCCCGGGCGGTGCGCCACGACCAAATGCGCCAATTGCAGCAGTTCCTGCCATTGATGCCATTTGGGCAGGCTCAGGAACGCATCCATGCCGACGATGAGACAAAGGCTCCGATCCGGATATTCGTGTCTGAGTTCCGCCAAGGTCTCCACGGAATACGAGGGGCCCTTCTTGCGGACTTCACGATCATCGACGACGAATCCCGTCTGCCCCGTTGTCGCCAACTGCACCATTTGCAGCCGCAGCTGCGCATCGGCAATGGGCTGATCGCGATGCGGAGGATTGCCGGCGGGCAGAAACCGAATTTCCTTCAAGCGCAGCGCCTGCTGCAACTCAAACGCCGTACGCAGGTGCGCATAGTGAATGGGATCGAAGGTTCCGCCAAAAATGCCCATCGGGTTCATTGGCTTACCCTGCCTGAATCCGCACTGGCTTGCAAAGCGCCGGCAAACGCGCCGGTGAGACCGGTGAGCGCGCTCCACGCATCCCCCGGGGACAAGCCTTTGATGACGCGGTCGGTGTGGCTGGCCTGCATCAGCAACGGCGCCAACGGCAGCTTCTTCAGGCGGGATAGCGCGCGCGCCGACGGTGTCGCTGCCAGGTTCCAGCCGCTGCCCCGAGCGGCGGAGCGCAGGCGGTCGCGTTCACGAGCCTGCCACATTCCGCGCAGCTCCCGCAAAAGCGCCCACAAGATCAACGTGGGTTCCACTCCCTCACTCTTCAATCCCAGCAACACGCGCAAAGCGCGGGCGGCATCGCCGGCGGCAGCAGCCTGCGCAACTTGAAACACATCGTAGCGGGCGCTGTCGCCGACCGAGCGAAGCACCAAGTCGACATCGATTAATCCGCCGTTGGCCAGCAACTTCAGTTTCTCCAATTCCTGTTGCGCGGCCAGGAGGTTGCCCTCGACGCGATCGACGATCAGCTGGGAAGCCTCCGGGCCGATTTCGATGTGCAGCAGTTTCGCCCTGCCGCGCAGCCAAGCCGGCAGCGCGGCGGCATCGACCGGAAAGATCGGCACCCATGCACCGTGCTTCTCGATCGCCTGCACCCAGGGAGCGTCGCCGGCTTTCTTATCGAGCTTGTCGGTGACAACCAAGTAAATCAGGTCGGCGGCCGATTGAGCGGCAAGCTCAGCGAGCAGCGCGGCGCCCTTGTCAGGTTTGCCGCTGGGCATCCGCAACTCGAACAGCCGCCGCTCCGCGAACAGCGACAGGGATTGGGTGGCAAGACGCAGCTCATCCCAGCTAAAGCTGCGGTCGATGAAAAATACCCGGCGGTCCGCGTACCCCGCCGCGCGCGCGGCGGCACGAATGGCATCCGCGGCTTCACCGACCAGCAGAGGCTCATCGCCGGAAACCAGGTAGATCCCGGCCAGGCCCCGCGCCAGCGCCGCCGGTAATTGTTCGGCACGCAAACGCAATTAAGCCGGCGCTCGCATGGCGTGGTGCATCGGGCAGTTAATAGCTGAAGCTCGCGCGTGCCGCTGCATATTCGCGTTCCATCCGCGCGACGAGTGCATCCACCGCTTCGATGTCGTGGATGCCGCTGACGCTCTGACCTGCGCTCCAAATATCCCGCCACGCCTTCGCCGCCGTATTGCCGCCGGTGCCGAAATTCATTTTTGTCTTGTCCGCTTCGGGCAGATGATCGGGGTCGAGACCCGCGTGCGCGACGCTGCCGCGCAGGTAGTTGCCGTTGATGCCGCTGAACAACGATGTGTAGACAATATCCTCGGCGCCGCTATCGATGAGCATTTGCTTGTACTCAGGCGGTGCATTGCCCTCTTCCGTCGCGATGAAACGCGTACCGAAGTAGGCAAGATCCGCACCCAAGGTGCGCGCGGCCAATACGTCGGCGCCGCTGCTCATGGCGCCCGACAGAATGATGGTGCCCGGATACACCTCACGAATCTGTTTGACCAAGGCAAAGGGGCTCAACACCCCGGCGTGCCCGCCCGCCCCCGCGCAAACCGCAATGATGCCGTCCACGCCCTGGGCAGCCGCCTTTTCAGCATGGCGCATATTGATGACGTCGTGAAATACGATGCCGCCGTAGCCATGCACGGCAGCGACCACTTCAGAGGGCGGCCGCAGACTCGTGATGACGATGGGGACTTTGTGTTTCACACATAGCGCAACATCCTCTTCCAAGCGATTGTTGCTGCTGTGCACGATTTGGTTGACGGCGTAGGGCGCGACCTTTGCCTGTGGATTGGCTCGCTGAAATGCCGCCAGTTCCTCGTTGATCTGGGCAAGCCACTCGTCAAGTTGCGAGGCCGGCCGCGCATTCAGCGCGGGGAATGCACCCACGATGCCGGCTTTGCACTGTGCCAGGACCAGGCGTGGAGTCGATACGATGAACATGGGCGCGCCGATGACGGGCAATCGCAGCCGATCGCGCAACAAATCAGGGATTGGCATTTATGTTTTGTACTTCTGAAACTCGGATTCCGATGGACTGTCTGGCATTATGGCGCACTCGGGCGCACTCCTACACTTCAATAGGGATATTAAATTGAAACACATAGTATTGGCCTTGACCGTGCTGGCTGCAGCCGCATCACCCTTGACGGCGCTCGCCGACCAGCCGCCCCTCATCGATCGGAATCTGTTTTACGGCGAGGTAGTCATCGCCGGCGCGCAAATTTCGCCCGATGGCCGCTATCTTTCATTCTTAAAACCCTACAAAGGCACGCGTAATATTTGGGTCAAAGGAGCCGACGAGCCCTTCAGCGCCGCCCGTCCCATGAGCGCCGAAGCAACCCGGCCCATTCGAAGTTATTTCTGGAGCCACGACTCCAAGTACATTTTGTACGTGCAGGATTCGGGTGGTGATGAGAATTTCAATGTCTATGCCATCGATCCGAAGTTGCCGGCGGATGCGAAATCCGGCGTCCCGCCGACGCGTGCGCTCACCAACCTAAAAGGCGTTCGAACCGAAATTTTTTCGGTACCCAGGACCAAGCCGGACATTCTGTATATCGGACTGAATGACCGCGATCCGAAGTGGCACGATCTGTATGAACTCAGCATCTCCAGCGGCGTGAAGAAACTGCTGCGCAAGAACACGGAAGAGATTGCCGCGTGGCAATTCGACGACGCCGGCACGCTGCGCCTCGCGGTGCGAACCACCAAGTCCGGCGACACGGAGACGTTGCGCGTCGATGCCGATGGCTTCAAGCAAATCTACAGCTGCAGCGTGCTCGAAAATTGCGGCGCGTTCGATTTTGACGCAAGCGGCAAGAACGTCTACCTCGCCACCAACAAGGGCGCCTTGGATCTGACCGAGTTGGAACTGATGGACGTCGGCACGGGAGCCACGACCAAGATCGAAGCAGATCCGGAGAAGCGCGTCGATCTGTTCAACATCGAAATCTCGCAGGTCGATCATCGCATCTTATTTACCGAATACGAGGACGACGCGGTCCGGCGCTACTTCAAGGACCCGGCCTTCGAAAAGGACTTCCATTGGCTGCAATCGAAGCTTCCGGGGCTCGACGTGAGTCTCGGGGCGAGATCAAATGACGAGAATATTTGGATCGTCAGCGCGCACAACGATACCGAACCCGGCCTGGTCTATGTCTGGAACCGCAAGGCGCAGTCCCTGGTGATGCAGTATCGCGTACGCGAGGAGATTCCCCGCGATGCGCTGGCGCAGCGCAAACCCTACCACTACAAGTCTTCCGACGGGCTCGATATCCCCGCCTATCTGACGCTGCCGAAAGGACTGCCGGCGAAAAATCTGCCGCTCGTGGTGTTCCCGCACGGCGGACCCTGGGCCCGCGATTCTTTCGGCTACGACACGAACGCCCAGTTTTTCGCCAATCGCGGCTATGCCGTACTGCAGCCCAACTTTCGCGCATCCACCGGTTACGGCAAGAAATTCTTGAATGCCGGCAATGGCGAGTGGGGCCGGAAAATGCAGGACGACATCACGTGGGGCGTCAAGGCGCTCGTCGCCGCCGGAATCGCCGATCCCAAGCGCGTCGGCATTACGGGCGGCTCCTACGGTGGTTATGCCACCCTTGCCGGTGTGGCGTTTACACCGACTGTTTACGCTGCGGCGGTTGCCTACGTGGCGCCGTCCAATTTGATCACCCTGCTCGACGCCATACCGCCCTACTGGGAAGCGGGACGCAAGCAAATGTACACCCGCATGGGCGATCCGACGACCGCGCAAGGCAAAGCCTTGTTGATCGCAGAGTCGCCTCTGACCCAGGCCAAGGCGATCGTCACGCCGCTGTTGGTGGTCCAGGGCAAGAACGATCCGCGTGTCAATGTCCGCGAAAGCGATCAGATCGTCGCTGCCGTGCGCGATAACGGCAAACCGGTCAAATACATCGTGGCGCCGGATGAAGGTCACGGCTTCGCGCGGCCCATCAACACCTTGGCGTACGTGACGGCATCAGAGGATTTCTTCGCGAAGTATCTGGGCGGGCGTAGTCAGAAAGACGTGGCCGCGGATGTGGCCGCCAAGCTCAAGGAGATTACGGTCGATCCCAAGACCGTGAGCGGGGCCGTGAGCCTGAAAGGTGCGTTGGCGCCCAAGTAGCGCTAGGGGAATAGGAAGCTTCGAGGCAACGAAGACGCAGTTGCCTCGAAGGTTTCCATGCCCCTAGTCCTGTTGCGCTCGGCCGCTCAACGTCACGGCGCAGGTGGACGAGTTTCGAATGACCATTCGCGGTCGTGGCCTCATTCGCACTCTTAGGCCGGAAAGTCAGCGGTCGCCGGTAGCGTCCACTTCGTGATGTCGATCGGTACGAGCATTCGTCAGGCGAGCGCTGCACCAACCAATCATCATCACAGTGCCGAGGTACGCCGCCCGATTTTCGCGACGGGAACTTTGATTTCGGCGGATGGCGGCTGCGGCTCGGAGGAAGACTCGGTGCCGCAGTTGTCACAACCGCCGCACGCACCTTGCGCCGAGCCCAAGGACGCTGCGTCAAGCTTTTGCGCCACTCGGCCGAGCCTTAAAATGACCGGGGCGGCGGCCATCGCGCGGCTCAAGGTCTGC
>DATHFB010000054.1:0-20723 GCA_035318305.1 Steroidobacteraceae bacterium
GGCCCTGAGGCAGTTATTGTGTTCTGCGGGACATTCGATGGCTGCGCGTTCGGGAAATCCTGCGAATACCTGCGGACATTGATCATAGTGCGCATTGCAGGATGAGCTGCATGCCGCCTCGTCCGCAACGGGTGCCCGCACCCACGGCGCCGTACTGCAGCCGGTGAGAATCAAGGAAAGTGCTGCGGCTGCCTTTTTCATTGTCGATTCTCCCGATTCATGATGGTTTGGCTGCCCTTGCCGCGGTTGAGCCGCATCGAATTGTGCACGACGCACACGCTCGACAGCACCATCGCCGCGGCCGCAACTATGGGCCGCAAAAGGCCGTACGCCGCAATGACAACCGCCACGGCGTTGTAGGCGAATGCCCAGACAAGATTCTGCCGAACGATGCGCATTGTTCTGCGCGCGAGTCCGAGCAGCAGGGGAATCTCCAACAGGTCCTCGGGTAAAATGACGACGTCGGCCGTTTCCTTGGCGAGGTCCGCGGCGGGCCCGAAGGCGATACCGGCGTCGGCGGCGCCCAGGGCCGGGGCGTCATTGACGCCATCCCCGACCATGGCAACCGGTCCCGAGGCGCGCAGTGCTTGGATTCGCAACGGCTTCTCGGTAGGCGACAATTCGCCGGCAAAATCCAGCACGCCTATGCCATCGGCGACACGAGCCACGACCTCCCGGCGATCCCCGGACAGCAAGTGGCAGGACACGCCCATGCGAGCCAGGTCCGTCATCGCCTGGATGGCTTCGGGCCGGCGCGGATCTTCGAGGACCAGCTGAGCGGCCAGGTGCCCGTCGATAGCGATCGCGACCGCACTGAATCCCGCATCGGCCGCCGACGCGGCGGGAATTTCGACGCCGCAGCCGGCCAGCCACGACGGTTTACCCACGCTGACATGGTGGCCCTCCACTCGGCCCTGAACTCCGCCTCCGGCTGTGACCCGCACGTCGGCCGCCGCTGGGACCGGCTCGCCGCGGGCAATTGCCGCGGCAACGATTGCCCGTGCAAATGGGTGGCTCACCCCCTGCTCCACGCCGGCCGCCAGCCGCAAATCGCCGGCCCCTGTGTTTGCGGACGACGCGTGATATTCGACCAGCCGGGGCCGGCCCACCGTGATGGTGCCCGTCTTGTCGAATGCCACTGCCCGCACCCGCGAAAGTGTTTCCATCACCGCGCCGCTGCGGACCAGACAGCCGCGGGCTGTCGCAATGGACAATGCAATGGTCGTCGCCATGGGGGTCGCAATGCCAAGCGCGCAGGGGCACGCCACGACCAACACCGCGAGCGCCGCCTGAAATCCCCGCTCCCACTCGCCTGCCAGTCCCCACAAGCAACAGCTGCCGATTGCAATCAGCGATACCGCGGGGATGAAAAGGCTGACGACGCGATCGGCCATGGCTTCGATCGGCGCGCGGCGATCCCGCGCCTCGAATGCAAAGCGCGCCACTCGGTCGGCGAGCGTCTCGGCGGCGCCCGTGGCGCGAATCTCCAGCGCGCCATCTACGGCCGTGGATCCCGCGGTGACGGAATCGCCGGCAGCCGCCCATCTCGGACGCCATTCCCCGGTCAACAAAGGCTCACTCACGTCGGCGCCGCCGGCGACAACCGTTCCGTCCACCGGAATCTCTTCACCCGCCCGCACATGGACGATCTCTCCGGGCATCACCGAAGAGGGCGAGATGTGGACTTCCACGCCACCGCGAAAGAGCCGCGCCTGGCGGCGCGCGCGGCTCATGGTTGGCAGGAGCAGCGCGAGCGCCCTACGCCGCGATTCGGCGTCGAGATACTGGCCCAGTGTCACGAATACGAGCACCATCGTTCCCGAGTCATAGTAAAGATGGTGGCCGCCGCGCAGAGTCTGGGCGGCCGAGAAGCCGATGGCTGCCAATGCGCCGAATCCGATCAATGTCTCGAGCGTAAGCCGGCCGCGCGCCAATCCCTTGAGCGCGATACGTAGCATGGGTATGCCGAGCAGTGCGAACACGGCGAGCGAGGAGAAGAACATGATCCATGAGCTGGTGCGGACGACCTCGGGACCCAAAGCGTCGAGGGTCCCGAAGTAGGTCAAGCTTTGAAACATCATGATATTGCCGCTGAGAAGCGCGGCGAGACCGAGCTTCGCGAGAAACCAGTCGGCGCGGCCGCCCTCCCCGGCATTGCCGATGACGCGAAATACGAGGACGCAACCGGCGCAGCAGAACAGGAGCGTTTCGGCGCCGTTGGTCTCCCGATACGGGCGAAGCGGCAGCGGCAAGCGGCAATGCGCACACTGCGTCGACGCAAATCCGCGGACGAAACCGGCATGGGTTGCCGACATCACCACCATCCCGTCGATTGGACCAATCCAAAGTTTGCGAGACCCCGCAAAATCAACAGCACCCCGAGGGCGGCCAACAGCGCGCCGGCCAGGCGTTGCGCCCTCACTCGTCTCAACACCGCTTGCGGAACCAGCGTCAACGCAAAAATTGCCGGCACCGTTCCCAATCCGAACACCAACATGGTGACCGCACCCATGACGGGGGTCCCGGCGAGCGACGCTCGACTCGCCGCTGCATACACGAGGGCGCAGGGAAGCCATCCTTGCAAGGCGCCCAGGAGAAGCGGTGCAGCGGCCGCGGGCGCACGATTAAGACGCATGCGGCTCGCGACGAACCAGCGTCCCAAGCCCGCTGTGGCCAGGAAGCGCGCCGGATCGCGAAACCAACCGATCATTGACAATCCGAAGACCAAGGCCGCGCTGCCCGCTGCAATCGCAACGATACCGGCGACACCGAAGCGGCTCGCCGCCGCTTCGGCGATTTGCCCAAAGGCCCCGACGATGAGGCCGATCATGCCGTATGTCGCTATCCGCCCGATATTGAAAAGCAGCCTCAGGCCGCATCGAGCTCCCGGGGTCGCGCCCTTGGGAACGAACTGCGCCGTACACATCGCCACATAGGGACCGCACATGGCGACGCAATGAGCGCTGCCGAGCAGCGATGCGCCCAACAGGAGCACCAGGTCGCCGCCCATCGGAAGATCAGCGTGATGCTGGTGCACGATGCGCCTCGAGGCTTACGGCGCCACGGGTTGGGTCGACTCGCTCATGCTGGCGCCGTCCTTCGGCCAAATTTGATATTTGCCCTCTTCAACGTCGCGAAACTGACCGCTGCGCACCGCCCAAAGGAATACGCACCAAGCGGACATTGACATGAGGAAGGAGCTGAAGAACATATAAAAGGTGATGTCCATTTAGATTCCTTCCTGAATCGCCGGGAGTTCCGGCACCTGGGCATTCCAGGCCACCCCCATGGCATTGTTCAGGACCGCGAAGGCGGCCGCCGTCACCAAGGGCTGCGCCACGACGATCGCAATGAAGCGCAGGAATACCCGATCCGCGGCCTGTCCATCCGGAATCGACCCGTACGTGACCGTAAAGCGGAACAAGAACCATGCGAGCAGCAGGTTTGTCACCGCATAGATCGCCCAACACAGCGTGATCGCCGCGGCGCCCCAGCGATGCAAGGGCACGCCCGCGGCCACCGCCAGAAACAGCACGAACCACAAGAGAAACAATTGGAACAAACGCCGTGATTGTCTCTCGGCCTCGGCCAGCGGCGGCGCGGCGCCGCGCGAGCGCAATTTCAATATCCGCGCCAATACCCACGCCAGGGGTACGAGCAGCGCCGGCACCATGTACGACGCGAATGCAATCTCAATGATTCGAAAAAACATCGGACCCATCGATGCCCCTTGCGCTCGATCAGCGCGCCGCCGAGAAACCCGCCCGGGTCGGAACCGGCGTGTTGTTGCGTTCGCTCGCCAGCGACAGCGCGTAATACACCAGCGCCCAGCGCCGCTTGTCGCTGAATGCTTGCTTGTCGGCGTCGCTCATTTTCTCCAGATCCGCAGAGGTGGGCAGCGAGGCCAGATAGGCCTGCAGATCCCGCAAGTCGTCGTCGCTGAAGATCGCCTTGCCGTTGGCCTGCGTCTTCCACGCGTTCAGATCCGGGAATGCCTCGCGCGGATACAGAATCGTGTCGTAGAACGAGGGCATCGGTGTGCCGTTGAGCCCCGTATTGAAGGTGCGATACACGTCCGCGGGCGTGTCGCCAAACTTGAAAGCGCCCGTTGTGAAGTCGAAGGGATGGATCGGCGTCTCCCAATCATCCACCAGCTCGTTGGAGGATGGGCCATCGCCCTTCCCGGTATTTCCGTGACAAGACCAGCATTGCAGCGTGCGGTAGACCATGCGGCCCTCCTTGACGACCGCCGCAGGCGCGTCCTTGACGGTGGGATACGGCGGCGTCGGAACCGGGATTGCATCCGGCACGGGTTCGGTCTTGAAGCGCGGCGAGAGGGTTTTGATGTAGTCGACGAGATCCCAACGGTCCTGCTCGGGTATCACGTGTCCGTCGGCGACATTGCCCCATGCCGGCATGATCTGACCCTTGCGCACGCCGCGGCTGATCGTTCGGAAGATGTCCTCATCGGTGGGCAAGGCGCCGGATGGCGTGGTGCGGCTCTTGAAGGCACCCGTCGTGAAATCGCGCGGCTGAGGGTTGAGGAAGTGATAGGCCACGTTGAAGTTGGTGGAGCTGTTGGTATCCGCGGTCGTGCGGCCATTGCCGTAGATTCCGTGGCAGCCGGAGCATTTGTTTTCAAACACGATCTTGCCGCGCGCCGTGCGCAGTGCCGGCGGTTCGTTGGTCGGCGAACGGCGCACGACCGGCCATGCTTCCCAGGTTCGCCAGTCGCCGATGGCCGTGCCGATCTTCTGCAAATAGGCCTCGACACCGACCATCTCTTCTGTTGGCGCCGGACCGTAATCGTGCATGTCGATGACGCCGTCGCCATGGCTGCCATCGGCATTCAGCGGATAGACGTCCAGATCCTTGAAATTTGCCGGCAATTTCCCGATGGCTGCGAGTTCGGACTTGGTGACCCGCCCATCGTGGTTCGTGTCGTATTTCTGAATGAACCCGATCACGGCGCGGTCATGCTCCGAGTCCTCGGAGAACATCCACGAGTAGGCCGGCATCATCGATTCGGGCTCCACCGCGCGCGGATCCCAGTGATGCGCGTAATGCCATTCGTCCGAACGCCGGTTGCCCTCGCGGGAAAGATCAGGACCGATGCGGCGCGTCCCGAACATCTGCGGCACATCGTAGATGAACTCGCCGGCCTGACTGACGGGCCCCCACTTGTCGGTGTCTCGATTGACCGGCCGGACGAACTGCGAATGGCAGTACCAACAACCCTCGCGAATATAGACCTTGCGGCCCAAGTTCTCGATGTCGGTACGATGCGGCGTCGCCACCGTCTTGCCCTCTATGGTCGTCACCGTTTCGGGCCTGGTCAATGACTTTTCGAGATAAGGAATGAGTCCTTGGCTCGTCATTGACAACGCGTAGAAGCCGAGCGCCGCGATAAGAATCACGGGTTCGATGCGGTTCAAGTGCTCTTACTCCCGTTTCTCAGGACCATTTCGGCTCCGGCAAATAATCCGCCGGCGCGCCGGCCGGCACTGGAATTGCCTTGCCGTGCTGAATGGTCATGTACAAATTCCAGAATCCCAGTGCCGCGCCCACGTCCATGGTGATGCCGGCGAGCGTCCGGATGATCCAGTAGGGCTTCATGGCGACCATCGACTCGACGAAATCGGCGCCTGCCTGCAGCATCGTTCCCTGCAGCATTCCCTGCAGGGTCAAATCGCCTGCCATGACGGAGAAGCCGGCAACGGTCAGCCAGTAGTGCCACTGCGCAAGGTTCTTCGAATACAACTCGCGTCGGGCAAGCCGCGGCGTTACCCAGTACATCCCGGCAGTCGCCCAGATGACGAAAGTGCCGAATACGGTCAAATGCGAGTGGCCAATGACGAAGTCCGTGAAGTGAGTGAGCCGCTGCATTTCACGCAAGGCTTCTGTCGAACCCTGGAAGCATCCCAGCAGGTAATACAGCGCGCCGATGACGATGAACTTTGCCGGAAAGGAATCCTGAAAATTCTTCCAGCCGCCGACGAAGGTTCCGTAAAAGTTCTGTATGACGGTCCACACAGGAATGATCAGCATCATGGAGGCGACGATGGCTATGGTCTGCGTCCAATACGGAATGGGGCTGTAGATGTAGTGATGGGTGCCGACGAAAGGATAGAAAAACGCCAGAGCCCAGAATCCAACCAGCGAAAGTTTATGGCTGTAGAGCGGGCGCTTCGCCGCCAACGGCAGGAAATAGTAGGCGACTCCAAGACCCGCCGGTGTGATCCACAAGCCGACAACATAGTGAATGTACAGCCCGTGCATGGCGGCATTGTTCACGCCGGGCATGGAGAACGGCAGGATGAAGTGCCCAAACGCGTAATTCATCGCGGTCCAGATATAGGCCGACGCCATGTACCAGAGGCTCACATAAATGCGCGGCTCGGTCCGCCGCTTGATCGTGACGACGACCTGGATGGCAAGCATGCACAACACGATCTCGACGGGAATGCTGACCCATAACGGGAACTCGCCCGCCTCGATGCCGCTGTTGTAGCCGAGCATCAGGGACACGAAGCCGACGGCCAAGGCGATGTTCCACATCCAGAAAATCTGGTGGCCCCATTGCGGCTTGTACATGGGCACGCCGCACAGTCTTGGCACGATGAAATAGGTCAATCCGATAACTGCGGTCGAAAAGCCGCCGAACACGACGCCCATCACGTGCACCGGACGCAGGCGGCCCCACGTAAGCCAGGAAACGTGACCGAGGAAATCGTAGTAGTTGAACTTGATCGACACGATGGCGCCGATGGTGGGCGCGAAAACCAGCCAGAAAGCCCCCGCGGCCATGTACTTGAGAATGAGCCCGCGGTCGAACAGATCGCCGCTCGCCGCGGCGACCGCCGGGTCTGCGCGCCCGCTTCCAAACATCGTGTTCGCAGCGGTGCTCATGATTCAGCCCTTGTCCGTCCAGAAAACAATCGTGTACCAAACCATCCACACGAACATTGCCGCATAGACGACTGCGAGCCACGCCGGAATGATGCCGTGCCTCTCCTCGATGCCCGAAGGCTCATAGCGGGTGATCGATTCGGAATGTGTGTCTTTGTCGCTCATCGGGCTGCCCCGGCGGTCGTACCGGCAACCGTGCTCGCCATGTTCTTGGCGTAGCGCGGGCTCAAGCTCTGAATGAAATGCACGAGATCCCAGGCATCCGCGGTGCTGAGCGAGTCCGCGAACGTCGGCATCGGCGTTCCCGCAAGACCAGTCATGAACACCCGATAGATATCGGTGGACTTGTCGCCGCATTTGACATGTCCCTTGGTCAGGTCATAGGGAACCAGCGCATTTCCCCAATCGTCCTTTAGTTCGTGCGCGGAAGGGCCGTCGCCTTGCCCGCCCGCCCCATGACACTGCGCACAGTTGTATTTCTTGTACACGGCATCGCCGCGGGCGACCGATGCCTCGCTGTAGCCCGGATCAGGCGGGATGACGATGGGATCCTGGGGTTTCTCACTGGTGAAACGCGGCGAGAACGTCTTGATATAGGCGATCACGTCCAAGCGCGAGCGCTCATCGAGAGCTCGCCATGTCGGCATGTAGGTGCCGTACAGTCCGTTGAGCAAGGTGTGCTCGAGATCGGTGTCGAGCGGCAGTGAGCCCGACGGCGTACTTCGCCACTTGTACGTGCCCTGGCGATAATCCCGCGGCTTGATGCTCATGTACTCGGCCGCCTCGCCCTGACCGTTGCCCTGGGCGCCGTGGCATGACAGGCAATACCGCTGATACACCAACTTCCCGTTTCCCGCATCACCGGCATTCGCCGCCGCCGCAGGACCGGCCGCTAGAAGCAGCCCGGCCAATGCCGGAACCCAAAGCGCGACACGATAAAACATAGATACACCCCTCAGAACGCGGCGGATCGCGAATCGATGAAGCCGCTAGTACGTGAAGTCGACTCCCAGCATGATGTTGTCCACGCGCTGATCCAGTCCATTGATGCCGATTCCCCTGACCTTGTCCGATGATATTTCGCCATGGAAGGCGACTTCGTCGCGGACGCTGTAGGCGATCGTGTACCGCGCGCCCAATGTCCATTGATCCTGGTTGTTGTAGTTCGAGGGCGCCGTACTCAAAGGCTGATTCTGATTGCGAATGATGTCGTAGCGGCCAAAAATGCCCCAATGCAACAGGTCCGTTGGAGGCACCCAGATCGCCTCCACAAAGGCGCCGTTCCAGGTACCGGCGCGATCCCCGCCCGTCAGAAGCTCCTTTTTGTCCGAGCCATGCCCATACACGAAATCCAGATGCAGCGGCGCCGCCGTGGGCCCAAGCCAGACATTGGCCTCCACCCCATAGCGGGTGCTCGATTGGAGCTTGCTGCCGGTGCCCGGGATGGGCTCGCCACCCGAGGTCAGGAACTCGGTGGGATAGTTGGCAACGACTCCCCACGCGCCAACCTCGACTTCGGACACCGGCCCATCCTTGAACCGGAAATATTTTTGGAAATGACCGTAGACAGAAGGCGAACTCAGTCCATTCCGCGAACCCAATGAATCCTGCGCCGAAAATACCGACACGCTGTAGCGCGTGAGCGATGTTTGATCGTGACCCAAAAATTCGACGCCTTTTTGATTCTCGCCCATGTCATAGGCCGACAAATTGCTGCCGCCCGGCACTGCCGGGTGATAGGAATAGAGAAGATAGGAATCCGTCAGAGAGATCCCCCGGTGCCCGGAGGCCGGAAGGTCGACTTCGTGCTGGCCGATGCGTATGTTCAGCCAATCGGAGTCCTTGAATACGCGGGAAAAATACGCCCAGTACGACTCCAGGTGCACGTTGCCGTCCGAGGCAAAGCCGGTGGGCACCACGAGGAAGGAGATGTCCTGGGTCAGGACGCCGGCCATCAATAGATCGATTGACGCATCGGCGACTCCGCCCGAGCCGATGTCCTTCACTCCCTGATCCGTGGCTTGGTTGGTGGCCTTCGTATACAGATACGTCGGAGTAATGTGCACGGCCACAGGCCAATATCCGGGATCCGCCGTAACGGTATCGTCCCTGCCCAATCGCAGCTGATAGCCGTTGTCGCGGAAATTTCTGCCGAAATCATTCAATACCGGCCAGGACTCGTGACATGCCGTGCAGCGCAGGGAATATTTGCGCGCAAATGCGGGAATGGCGGAGGCCGGTGAGGTAAAGACGAACATGACGATGGCGAACACCGCTAACTGCAGGGCGACCCGCAGCGACCCATTTCGTGTCATGGCTACTCCCCAAACGATATTGGTGTTTTGTTTATTTGGCCGTGAGCGTGATTTTCGTTTTCGCGGTCTGTCCCGCTGCGACGGTGACGGGCGCCGCGTTCCCGCCCGCCGCCTCGTGCCATACCGCCAGCGTGTAGCTGCCGGGCGGAACGTCCTTGATCGAAAAATGGCCGTCGCTGCCGGTGGTCGCGTAGTAAGGATGCTCGAGTTCCATGATCCACGCATGCATCCACTCGTGCGCGTCGCATTTGACCTTGATCATCATGGGCATGCTCGGCAGCGGCTTCGTCACCGAGAAGCCTTTGAACGGCAGGGCCACGTTGAATATTGTCGCGCTGGTCTCGGCATTCTGAGGATGTGTGTTGTGCAGCACCGGATCCTCGGACGAAATCTTTACCTGCTCGCTGACCATTGCGCCTTGCACGCGCGGCGAGAACATGCATTTCGTGTTCACCAGCGCCAGCGGTTCGGTGGGAGCGGCCTTGCCCTTGGTAATGTCCTTTAGAAAGACGATCACATTGGCCAACCCGCCGTTGCCGTCCACCGTGTAAGCCGGGTCGGGAATTGTTTGGCCGCAATATTCCTGATTTTTGGTGACTTTGATCGGTGCGGCGGCAGGTGCCGCCCCGGAAAGTGTGACGACGCCTTCAATGGTTCCGCCGTTTGTTATCGTCAGGACTTCATAGGCCGCCGAGGCCGGCCGCATCGCGAGTGATCCCACCAAGCCGGCTACCGCAAAGCCGACGGACGCAACAAACCTGCGACGGCGGCCCGCCGGGGCGCAAATTCCGTTAAACATGTGATTCCCCCGCGTTATCAGTCATTTCGCGCCCCATCTCGCTGGTTTCAGTGTTCTTTTGGAAACTCGTCCGCGCGCAAGTGCTCGACGCGGCTACATTGCATCGCGATCTACGCCGTCACAATGGGAACTTTTACCCGCTAGTTGATTACCGACTGGGTAGAACTACCCACCGATGAATGATTTGTGTCGGCATCGCGGAATGGCCGCTCATACCGAAGTCACCGTGAAAGAATTTGTGGCTCGCGTCGCTTGCTCAATTCAATCCAAATCCTCGGACAAGAGGGGATCGATTCGAGCCTTGAGCCGAGCAGACGGATTACTCGGCGCTACGCACCTCGGCCGTATTCATGGCACAGGCTCAAAAACGAGTATGGAGGCTTTCTGATCGCCGATCGCCTGAGATGCCACGTACAGCCGCTTCAGTTGGGGCACGAACAGAGACGTACCCGAACCCGGCCTTGTTCTGACTTTCGAAACTAATTCGTAATGATCAGGGTCCTTCTGCTGATACACGTAGACCCAACCGGGCGACGCGTCCGGCGTCCCGTACCAACGGCCGCCTGACATGTAAATCCGCTTCAAGTCAGCGTCGTAGTGGACGCCGTCCATGGTTTCCGGTCCCGGAAGGCTGACAATCTCCTTGCCTGACAGACTGTCATAGACGGTCATCTCCGCTGGAATTCTCGTGCCGACGAACAATCGGTGGCGCGCCCGATCGAGCGCGATATCTCCCGCGCCGTCGCCGTGCGCCGGCCAGCTCTTGATAAGCTCGCGTTTCCGGGTATCAAACTGAAATATCAGATCCGCTCTGGAGTCGCAGATCAGCAGTGTACCGTCGTCGTCCATTGCCATTTCCGCGAGATGCCCTGGTCGGTAGGTCGGAGCGACCATGTCGGCGACAAACTGGTCGGACGGCGCGCCACGCTTTGCTTGCATGATTCCGACTCTACCGTAGGCGTCAAATCCGGCGTTCTGGCCGCCGTAGCCAAAATAGATAAGATCGGTTGCCGGGTCGTACAGCAGACGATTCGGATCGGGCTCGATCTTGAGCGCCTGAATCAATCTAAAGGTCTCCCCCTGAAATATCCGCAACGTCCCGTCCAGGCTCGACACATACAGTTTGTTGAATTGGCCGCCGAGAAAGAGTGCGTCCTGGGTATCCTTGATGCCGGGAATGCTGTTGATCACCTTCTCTGCTTCCAGGTCTAGGACTTCCAGAGTTCCATTGGCCACCGCTGCCACGAATAATCGCTTTTTCTCCAAATCCACCGCCATGTGATCCAGCCGCCCGCTCACGCCCGGCAGCGGAATAGTTTGTACAAGGCGCAACGTGGGTTTGTCGTGGCCATACGCCGAAGTAAGGGAGACCGAGAGCAAGGCGACACAACAGAAGGTGATGCGGTGTTTCATCCGGTGTGATTCCGATGTCGTAGAACTGCGCGCCATTGAGAGCCGCAGCCTAAGGGAAGCGCGGGCTCTCACTCTTTTTCAGCCTGCATGATGCGAAGCACCGGCTTGCCGTCCACGTTCATGAGGGGGAAGTAGATCTCGTGATTCGCCGGCTGAACGGCAACCACGTGGGCGTTGCGTGCCAAGAACGATTCGCCGCTTTTGCTGATGCCATTGCCTGAAACGCTAAACTCGCTGACTTCGCCGGACTCGCCGGCCACATACAACTTTTGTCGCTGCGCATCGAAGGCCAACACATCGGGGTCCCTTGCAACGGGAAATTGGGCGAGAGCGGCGCCGGTGACAAGGTCGACGACAATGAGACGATCATTCCCTTCACAGGCAATGAAAGCTCTGTGTGATGCGGAATCAATCAGCAGTCCATGATTTCCGTCCGCTCCTGGAACTTTAATTCGTCGCACGATCTTGTCGGCGGCCGGATCCACCTCGACGAGCTCGCTGCTGCTTTGCGCATTGATAAATATATGATGGCTGGCGGCATCGTATTGCGTGTTGCCGATCACACCGCCGATTTGAACTGTGGCCACTCGCGTATTGGAGAGGACATCAATCACGGTGTCTGTCCCGCCGTGCTCATCAGACACGTAGACTTTGTGAGTCTCGGGGCTGTACGCCAAGCCGTCGGGGTAGGTGCCGCCCGGCATTCGCGCGGTGATCTCAAGTGACTTCTCATCGATGGCGACCACCTCGTTGGTGCCGGTCGCCGAGGCATAGACGCGGCCGAGTTCAGGAATCGCCAGTACGCCATGAACATGGGCCACATTGCCGATCGTTTTGATCAGGCGATGACTTTCGGTGTCGACGACGATCACCTCACCGTCGCCTAGGTGTGCGATAAACAGTAGCCCTCGACCCGCATCAACGCTGGCATAGTCAAGACGGGTTGCCCGCCCGCCGAGCGGGACATCCACCAGTGTTTTAAGACGAAGCGGAGGCGTTGGGGCGGCGGCGTTTGCCGCCACGGCCGCCATCGTGAAGACCAACGCGACGATCGTTCTCATACTGACCCCAATAAAATAAGCACAGCCTCTAGCGCACCATTTCCCATGCGGGTTGAAGCAGCGGAAAAGCGATTAGGCCAACCACCGCCGCAGCGGCCATGAGAAGGGGGTTACTCACCTTCCAACGAAACAACAGGACCAATGACACCACACCGACGAGAACCGTCAACCAGTCCCCGATCGCGATGCGGCCCAGGAGTACGCACGCACCTAAAATGGTGCCGATCGCGGCGGCATAGGCGCCTTTGACGAATCCTTGAACATTCTTGTTGCTGCGGTGACGTTTCAGAATCGGCGCAGCAATCAGTATAAGAAAGAATGAGGGCAGAAAGATGCCGACCGTAGCGGCGACCGCTCCCCAGAAGCCGGCAACCAAGTACCCTACGAAGGTCGCGGTGATGACGACAGGTCCCGGGCTGATCATGCCGATGGCGACTGCGATCAAAAATTCGCGCTCTCCCAGCCATCCATGTTCTTGCACCACGCCCTGCTGCAGGAACGGCACGATCACCAAGCCGCTTCCAAACGTCAGCACGCCTGCCTTGAGAAAGAACAAAAATAACTTGCCCAAGATGGTGGTCTTTGCAACCGGCACCACGGGAATCGCGACAAGGAGCGTAGTGGCTTTAGGCGGCTGACGCCACAGCGTGCCGTAATACAAGACGCCCAAGGCGCCGGCCGCGATAAAGAGCAATGCAACTTCTGCCTGCAGCACGACAGTGACCAAAAAACAGACCGCAGCGATGCACCATTGCAGCCAATCTTCCATTCCGAGTTTCGCGAGCCGGTAGCAGGAATGCAGGATGAGCGCGATCACGACCGGGCTCACACCGTAAAAGATCGCCGTGACAGGCTGCAGCGCACCGAAATGAACGTAAAGCGCGGCTAAGCCAGCGACAATCAAAAAATTCGGCAGAATGAATCCCCAACCGCCGGCCCAGGCTCCCCAAAAGCCCCCGCGCAAATAGGAAATGAAAATACCGACTTGGATGGCAAGAGGCCCCGGCAGGGACTGGCACACGGCGATCACTTCGCGCATTTCATCTTTGGTGAGCCACTGGCGCTCCGTGACCAATTCGCGTTCCATCTGACCGACCAACGCGACCGGTCCGCCAAAACCTAAGGTTCCCAGGCGCAGAAAATAGAGGACGATGTCCTTGATCGGGTGAGGATTGTCGACCGTCTTCATCTAGGCGAGCCTCGAGCGCCCACCAGTCTTAAGAGCCGTGCTTTACATTCGCCAAATCCAGCGCAGCTCGCAGTCCGTGGGTAAGTTTCGCTACATCATCATTGGCCCAAAAGTGCATGAAAAATAGATGCGGAGAATCATCAATCATGTGACTGTGCAGTGCCGTGACTTCGATGCCGTTATCGCGCATCGCCTTGAGCACGGGGTTGACCTCCTTGCCCAGCAACACGAAATCGCCCGTGATGGCGGCCTTGCCGCTTCCCGTGGGCTGGAAATTGATCGCGATCGCCGTGCCCATCGAGGGTGGGACGGCCATCCCGGCTTCAGTGATGGACTCCGCGCGCGCAATGTTGAATTGATACACGCCGCCATTGATCGTGCCTTTGGCATTGAGCGCCGCATCGATCGCGGCCGTATCCAATTCGATGGCCGGAGGCGCCGTCGCAGGGGCTGCGGCGGTAAAGGGTGTTTGACTCAAAGCCAATCCCGCGTGCAGGGTCTGTGCGAGTTTAACCGGATCACCGTGGCCGCCGACGTGCATGTAAAACACCGCCGGCGAAGTGCGCAGCAGGTGATTGTGGACGGCGGTAATCTCGATGCCATCGTCGATGAGTCGCTTCATCACTGGGCTGATCTCCGTATCGGTCAGCACCAGATCGCCCATGAACATGGCACCGTTCCCCATGGGCAGGAAGCCGATCCATGAGCCGAGCGCCAGTGTTGGCTTGATTGCGACCCCGTCGACGGTAATTTTAAGATCGCTTCGCGGCAGTCCATACTTGTGAACTCCGCCGGGTTGATTGGTGCCGGGTATGCCAAGGGCCTGATCGACCTTGCTCCAGTCGATGTCGGCAGCTCCTGCTGCGGCGGTAAGAGTGATGCCGCTGATTGCGGCGATGAGGATGGCAAGTTGACGCATAGGAATTCTCCGGAAAGTTAAAAATCTAGGAAGCCAATGAGTACCCGGCGGGCGGCCAAGCATGTTTTTCGTTCTGCAACTTCGCGCACCAGGCGTACAGAGCGTCGTACATGACAAGCCCGTGACGCAGCATCTCGTGATCGTTCGTCTGGGTGGCGGAAAGACCCAATGAGATGGCATAGAGGCCAGCACACTGCGGAGCCAAGTCGAGCCGCGACGTATCCGCACCGCGAACGATCACGGCGAGCCTCAACAGGGCTGCGTCGTCGAGTTGGTACTTCTTCAGAAAAGCATCGAAGCTGCACAGCTCCCCGACATGAGTCAACTCGACGCCCGGGATATCGTAGGGAATGGCGCCGGTCTCTTGTGCCATTGCAATCACCCGATCGGCCGGCACATAGTGAAACTTTGCGTCGCGGTCGATAAACCGCAGAATGAGCCACGGACAGGCGATGCGATCGATCTTCGGGCGTTCGCGCGTGATCCAGTTCATTTTAGGATCTCCTGATCGTGAGCGTCTCGTCATACTGAGCATTTGTCACAGTGTTTACAAGTGTGTAGCTTACGCTACAGAGCGATTGATGGCGCGGCGCGAGCTGTGCCTGGATGGCCTGTGCAGGAGCGGCATCAGGGAGTGCGCAACGGCGCTCCGACGCTGCGCATCAAGCCGTATTGCTGCTGATTCAACTGGGTCACGATGGCAACGTATTCGGAGCGAGCTTTGAGCAACTCCTGCTGCGCCTGGATGTCTTCCAACACGATGCCGACGCCCAATTCCTTGCGATGGCGCGTCAGGCGCAGCGTGTCCTCGGCGGAATTCAGGTTGAGGCGCGCGACCCGCAGCTGTTCGAACAGCGATTGGACCTGGGTATATCCGTCCACCACCTCGCGTCTCACCTGGTCCCGTAGTTTTTCGTCGGACAGCTGAGCTGCGCTCAATTTTGCATCGCTCGCCCGGATGCGCCCAAAATCGAACAGGCCCCCGGGACCAATTTTCCAGCTCAAGCCCACCGTATAGTCCTGCCGCAGTCCGCCGCCGTTGGCCGTTACGCCATTAACCTTCACGTCCCCACCGCCATTGAACTCGCCCGCAAACGCCTGCCCGCCGATCGTGGGAATCAACGGTCCATAGATCGCGCCGCGGCGCGACTGCTCAGCCGCGCTGATCTGAGCGGTACTGCGCGCAAGTTCCGGACGGTTTTCAAGCGCTGTGCGGATCAGATCCTTCGGCGAGGCGCTAAGATCCGCGAGCGCCAGCGGTACTGGCTCCCGCTCGGCCGGGACGAGCTCGAGCAAAGGTTCAAGATGCAGCGTTTGCACGAGCCTGGCCGCTGCGAGGCGCTGTTGTTGCCTGGCGCGTGTCAGATCGAGCTGCAGACGCTGGGTCTGCGTTTGCACTCTGGAAGCATCGCCTTTGAAGGCGATGCCGATGCGCACGGCCTCATTGAGCTGCTGCTCGTAACTCTGGGAGATGATCAGCGCCTCGTTCACGACATTGACGAGAGCCCCGGCGCTCACAAGATCGAAATATTGTTGTGCGGCAGCAAGAGTAGAGTCGCGCTCCTGTGCTGTTGCGCCCGCATCGCTCGCGGCCACCAGCTGATGGGTCTGCAGCGCCGTGAAGATGGCATCTCCCACCGGAATTTGCGCCGTCAGATAAGCGCCTTCCGTATCACTGTGCTTCGAGACGTCGAGCAGGGGACCTTCAACTCTTTGATCCCTGCCCGAGTGCTGCAGGTAGCTCGCGGAGGGCACGAATGAGGGCAGGAAACGTTCCACCGCGCTCGCGTAGTTGGCGTGGGCCTCATCCACGGCATTGCGGGCCAATTGCACGTCAAGATTCTGCGCGCCGGCGAGCCGCAACACCGTGGCCAGATCGATCTGGTAGGTCGAATCCGCAGGCCCGGGTTGCGGAGACTCCTGTGCGCTCGCGGCACCCATCAGCGACGCAGTCAGAAGGAAGCCGAGGATTAGCGCTTTATATGCGGAAAGCGAGGCGTTCGTGCCGTTCATGGTGCTGCAGCCACCTGCACCGGCTGACCGTTGTTCAGCTTGAGCTTGCCGGCCGCCAGGATCACCGCGTCGCCGGCGGATAATCCGTCCAGCACTTCGACGTTCTTACCGTCGTTGAAGCCAATTTTGATCGGATGCTTCGCCGCTTTATTGCCGTCCAACGTGTACGCGAACGCATTCGCCTTCTCCATCACCAGCGACTCCACCGGCATGAGAAGCGCGCCTTGCTTGTTTTCGATGCCCATCCTGGCGTTGACGAGCATGCCTGGACGCAACGCGAGCTGCGGGTTGTCCAGCATGACCTCGGTCAACATGGTCCTGCTCGCGGCGTCTAACGCATACGTGAAACGCGTGACCTTTCCGTCGAAATGCATCCCCGGCAAATTCTCGGTGGTCACCAGCACCGGTTGACCGACGGTGACGCGGCTTGCCTCGACCTCCGGCACCGCGATCTGCAGGCGCACTTTGCTGAAATCCATGAGTCCCAAGATGGCGGAACTCGCTTGAATGAGTGCGCCGGGATCCACAGCACGTCGGGTAATGATGCCGCTGAAGGGAGCCGTGATGGTCGCGTAGCCTAAGAGTGTTTCGCTTTGGTCGAGGCTCGCGCGAGCAATCTCGAATCGCCCGCGGGCCTGGTCGACCATTTCGGGGACGACCAGATCCGGCGCCTTCTGCAATGACTCCTGCAGGCGGCCGTAATCCGCCTGTGCCGCCTTGAGTTCCGCTTGCTGCTTCGCTCTGGAAGCCACGAGTTCCGGTATCTCGATGCGCGCGAGCACGGCGCCCGCCGCGACTTTGTCACCTTTGTCCACGGCGATGCTCTTAAGATAACCGGATACTTTGGCGTATAGCGTCGCCTCCTGGAACGCAATGACCTGGGCCGGCAACATGACCGAGCGGGTGATCGGACCGACGGACGGATGAGTGATGCGCACCTGCGCCGGCGGATCCTGAGCAGGTTGCGCACTTTCACGGGCACCGTGATCGCAGGCGCTCAAGAGTGCAAGCGCCGCGATCAGGATCGGATAACGAGCGGACTGACACTTCATGTATTCACCTCGGCCGGCAGCAAGGAAACCGCTTGCCTCGTGCCGCGGCTCAATAGTGCGAAAATCGCGGGCAGCACCAACAAGGTCGCCACGGTGGCGAGGGCCAGACCGCCCACGACCGCTCTGCCCAGCGGCGCGGATTGCTCGCCGGATCTTCCCAACCCCAGCGCCATGGGCAGCATGCCGGCGATCATCGCGAGACTCGTCATCAGGATCGGCCGCAGACGGCTGCGGCCGCCCTCCACCGCAGCGGCAGCCGCGTCGCGACTCGTACGCTCGCGCTCGGCAAAGGTCACCAGCAGGATCGCGTTCGACACCGCGACACCCACGGCCATGATCGCACCCATGAAAGACTGAATGTTGAGTGTGGTACCCGTGAGCCATAGCGCCAGCACGACGCCTGCAAGGGCCGCAGGGAGCACGGACATGACGGCAAGCGAAAGCCGCAGCGACTGGAAGTTCGCCGCCAGCATGAGGAAGATCGCGAGAATCGCGACGCCCAAGCCCGTTTGCAGGCCGCGCAACATCTGGTTCAAAGGCTCGACTTGCCCGCGCAGGGCAACGGCGACCTTTGCGGGCGGTTTACCCAGCTTGGAGAGGGTCTCGTTGATTGCCGCCGCCGCGCCGCCGATATCGGCGTTGAAGAGGTTCGCTGTCACGCTCACCATGCGCTGACCGTTGTAGCGTACGTATTCTCCAATCGCGCTTCCTTCGCTCACGCTGCCGACATTGCGCAAGAGCTGACTTTGACCGCCGCGGGTGGTCACGGTGATGTTGCGCACTTCCTCGGTAGAATTCATCAGAACCTGGGGCACCTGCACCTGCACCTGATAGGACACACCCGTGTTGGCATCCGCCCAGTAGTTCGGAACGACGTAACGGCTGGAGGACGTCGCGGTCACCAGCGAACGCGAGACATCCGCCATGCTCACGCCAACTAAGCCGGCGCGTTCCCGATCGACGTTTACGTCCACCGTCGGGTAGTCGAGCGTTTGTCCGAACTGCACGTCGCGCAACTGCGGCATTTGATGCAGGGCGTTTCTGACCTTTTCGGCAAACGCTCGGTCGTCGGCGAGATTGGGGCCGCTCACAGCCACCTCGATCGGTGTCGAGGAGCCCATGCTCATGACCCGGCTGACGATATCGCTGGGCTCGAAGGAGAAGCTGACATCCGGCAAATCCGCAGCAAAACGAGCCCGCAGACGTTCCTTGAACGGCTCCATGCGCAGTTTGCTGTCCGGCTTGAACTGCACTTGCAGGACGGCCTCATCCGATCCTCCGTTCCACAGATAGATGAGGTTGATGGGATAATTGGGTGGGTGAACGCCCACGAGCCCCAGGGTCACATCGATCTTATCCGCTCCGCCCGCCTCATCCTTGATCAAGTCCAACACCTTGAGTGCGATCTTTTCCGTCGTCTCGACACGTGTACCCGCAGGCGCGCGCAGGCGCAGCTGCAATTGACCGGCATCGACCTGCGGGAAAATCTCATTCCCCAGTCGAGGCCCGAGCAGCACCACGATCAGAACCGTCAGAGCGAAATAAACGGTCGCGGTGAGGCCTCGCACCGCCACCACCCAGCGCATGAACCGCGCATAGCGCTCCCGAAACCGCTCGAAGCGCCCGGCCTGTGGCTCATGCACGGCGGGCTCGCCGGCTCGCTTCCCCAGCCATACTATGAGAATGGGTACCAGCGTACTCGCCAGAAGGTAGGAGGCGATCATCGAGAATCCCACCGCGAGTGCCAGCGGCAAAAACATCGCCTTTGCGGTGCCGGTCATGAAGAACGCGGGCACGAATACGGCGAGCACGCACAGCATCGCCAGCAACAGCGGCACGGCGACCTCGCCCGCCGAATCCACGACGGCGTGGGCAAGCGACCTGCCCGCCACATGCTTCGTCGCGATGTTTTCCACGACCACGGTGGACATGTCCACCAGCACACCGATGGCGAGTGCCATACCGCCCAGCGTCATGATGTTCACCGTCTGGCCTGTGATGGCGAGCGCCAGCACCGCCCCCATGAGCGCGATTGGAATATTGATCACCACGATCAAAGCGCTGCGCCAGTCGCGCAGGAACAGCAGGACCATGAGTCCGGTCAGCAATGCTCCCAGAGCCCCTTCCGTGACGAGGCTCGTGATCGCGCTCGTGACATAGCCTGACTGATCGAACTCGTAAGTGACATTGATGTCCTCAGGCAGCACGTTCTGGAATTTCCCCAGACTGCTTTTGACGAGATTCACGACGGTCAAGGTTGACGCATCGGCACGCTTGGTGACCGGGATGTAAACGGTACGACGGCCGTTGACGAGGGCGTAGCTGGTGACGATATCCGAGCCGTCCGTCACCGTCGCCACGTCGCGCACGAATATGGCGGGATAGGCACCGCTGCGAACCGGCACCGTTTCGAGATCCTTGATGTTACTGACCACCGAATTTACCGGCACCATCGGATACTTGTCGCCGACCGAAACGTTGCCCGAAGGCGTGATCGTGTTGGCCGTGGTCAGGGCGATGACCAGCTCGTCCGGTGACATGTTGTAAGCCCGCAGGCGCTCAGGTTTCGCATTGATCAATATCGTGCGGGCACTGCCGCCGAACGGCGGCGGCGCTGACACACCGGGCAGTGTCGCAAACAGCGGGCGCACCAGGTTCAAAGCCGCATCCTGCATCTCACCTACGGAGCGGGTACTGCTTGCAAAGACGAGGTTGCCCACCGGGACGCTGCCCGCGTCGAAACGCATGACAAAGGGCGGCACGGTCCCCGGCGGCATGAAGGCGCGGGCGCGATTGGCGTAAGAAACCGTCTCGGCCATCGCCTGCGACATGTCGGTGCCGGGGTAGAACTGCAGCTTAATGAGCGCAGCTCCCTGGATCGACTTCGACTCGATGTGCTCGATGCCGGTGATGTAGAGGAAGTGATATTCGTAGTAGTAAGTGAGATAGCCCTCCATCTGGGCGGGATCCAGGCCGCCGAAGGGCTGAGCCACGTAAATCGTCGGCGTGCCGATATTGGGAAAGATGTCCCGAGGGGTCTTCTGTAACGCCAG
>DATHFB010000055.1:0-4427 GCA_035318305.1 Steroidobacteraceae bacterium
ACCGCGAGTTCGCGCGGCTGACGGGACCGCTCAAATTCACTTCTTCTGTTCTTCCAACGGGTACGTGCGCGCGGGCTCGGCAGTGGGCGCTACGCCGGGTGGCTGTCCGGCAGTCGCGGGCACATCCGCCTGCGGAACGGGTGATGGCCGCACCGCCGTTCCTGTCGCCTGGGCCAAGCGCTCGAGAAATCGCTGCGCGGTGGCCGGAGGCGCCGGCGCCTGCCCTGAGAAGATCTCCGACGCGGTGACGCCGCTCTTATGATACAGGGACGCATTCGCCGAGCGGTCAATGGAAATGACGCTGCCGTCCAAGGCGACGCCGCCGAACAACCCACGCGTGCGCGCGTAGGAATAAATCTCGGCGTTGAAACCCATATCGGTGGCGGCGGAGCCTTGTCGCCCGACCGGCCCGGTCGCAACGGAAGCGTCGGCGCCCAACGTGAGTTTGCCCCCGGCGATGCCTTCAATGCCGGTCTTCGTGGTGAAAACCAAGATGATGTCGGAGGACTGTGCGCCCGCTTGGAATCCCCAGCTACCGCCGGTCAATGAAATGAAAACCGGATTGCTCCAAGGGCCGGTGAGTTTATCCCGCACCGACAGCACACCGTTGCCATGCCGCCCGCCGAAGATGAATGCGACCTTGGTGACGTCCGGTATCACGGCAATTCCGTAGGCATGCGCCAGGAGCGTATCGGGCAGCCGCACGTCAGGCATGGCCCTGACCTCTTCCAACACTTCGGTTGCCGTGAGCAGACGGCCTTCCTCGCGCGCACCCGCTTGCGCAACATTTACAATTGCGGCGGCAAATATCGCCGCCAGCAGTGCGGCAATCGGCTTTTTTCCGTTTGGCATCGAGGAGCCCTCCAGTATTGCGGGTAGTTTACCGCAATGGCGAGGCGACCTTCAGTTCGATGAAAGAATCTTCACCGCTTCGGCGTCACGGTGATGCGCGCGATAGTATTCAGCCAGCCGCGAGGTCGCCAGCATGACTTCAGGATGTTGCGGACCCAAGGTCGTCAACAGCTGCTTTCGCGCCGCCACGAGCATCGGTTCACCCTCGCTCGCCTTGTCTTCAGAAATCAACAGCCAGCCCAGGCTTGCTTCGGTGCGGGCAGTGCGCCAATTGCCGGCGCCCTCCAAACTTATATCAATATCCAATGCCGCGCGAATCTCAACCTCCGCCGCCGCGAATTGTCCGCGGCGCAAGAGCACTTCGCCGATGAGGTGTCGCGTCGCGGCTACGTATGAATGTCGCGCCGGCAACGACTGCGCGTAGATCGCGAGTGCTTGATGCGCGTAGTTCTCGGCGGCGGTCCAATTGCCCGCCATGAGATACAGATTCGCGATCGCGTCCAAAAAATAGCCAACCATGTAGTGGGCGGGCCCCTGGCGCGTTGTGGCAATTCTCAACGCGTCCTCGGTCAAGGCCATGGCGCGCACAGGGTTGCCCGTGCGTTGATAAATCGTGCCCAGATTGGCTTCGATCGACGCCACCCGCTGATTGTCTTCGCCGAAATCGCCGCGCTCGATCTGCAAGGCCTCATTCAGTATCTGTTCGGCTTCGGCGTATTTGCCGCGCTCCGTCAGTATGTAGCCGAGCCCTTCCAGGGACCGTGCGTAATCCGGATAGTTGTGGCTGACGGTGGAGCGCAGCAGATTCAGACCTTCGCGCTGATACTGCTCGGCGATCACAAAGTCCCCCGACCAGATCGCGGGGAAGGCGAGCGAGCCCAGCGTTGAGGCAATTGCCAGATGCTGATCGCCGGGAACGCTGCGGTATATGGCCAGAGCTTCAGTCAACAGCTTGCTGGCGCGCACCGGATCGCTTTTTGCCGTGAGCACGAAGCCCCCGTATTGAAACAAGATGTCGGCGGTTTCCGCGGACGGCGGCGCATTGCCGCCCTGCGAGAGCGACAGGGCTTGCTGGATATTCGCTTCCGCGCCTACGAAGCGCCCGGCATCGGTTTGCGCCTGCGCCAAATTGGCCAGTGCGGCGGCAAGCCGCCGATTGTCGACGGGGCGCGCCTCGCGGCGAATACTCACTGCCTGCTCGAACAAGGGAATGGCCGTTTCACTCAGGCCTTGCCGCCGATCGGCGAGCCCGATGCTCTCGAGCAGCTGCGCTCGGACCTCCGGCTGTAGATTCACGTTGGCCTTTATTTTTTCGGCGCCTTGAGCGAGCAAATCTTTGGCGGTGTCTTGCCGGCCTTGCGCGTTGAATGGATCTGCGCGCGAAAACACATCGACCATGAATGCCGAGACCTGCTGCGCCCGGTCGCGCTCCTGGGCGGTGGCGTCGCGTGCAATTCCAATGCGGTGATTCTGCCAGAGCGTTACACCTGCGATGGTCACGAGGCCTATGAACAAGGACACCGTCGCCACGACCGGGAGCAGGTTGCGGCGCAGGAACTTGGCCGAGTTGTAACGCCAGTCGCCTTGGCGCGCCCGTACCGGCTGGCCCGATAGATGCCTGCGCAGATCCTCGCTGAGGGCTTCGACCGATGTGTAGCGCCGGTCCGGTTCCTTGCGCATGGCCATGGCGACAATGGCATCCAAATCCCCGCTCAAGCGGGCGCGCAGACGCTGCGGCGACAGTCCGCGCCGATCCGAGATGCGGCTTCGATCGCTGTCGTTTTCGCCCTTTAACTTGGCGACCACCATTTGACTCGGACGCGTCGGATCGTCCATGCAGATCGCACGCTCGAGTTGCAGCTGGCTGTAGCTCAGCAAGCGATATGGCGAGCGGCCGGTCAACAGCAGATAAAGGAGCACGCCCAGGGAATAGGTGTCTGTCGCCGTGGTGATCGGGCGGCCAAGCACCTGTTCCGGCGCCGCGTTTTCGGGCGTCAGAATCCGCTCCTGCAGGCGGGTCACCGGCAGCGTGTGCGATAGACTTTCCGGCGCGAGCAGTTTGGCAATGCCAAAATCCAGCAGCTTGGGCGAACCTTCCTCGGTGACGAAGATATTCGATGCCTTGATGTCCCGATGCACCACCAAATTGCGGTGTGCATAGTGCACGGCGCCGCAGACCGCGATGAATAGCTCGATGCGTTCGCGAATGAACAGAGTTCGGGTATCACAGTAGACATCGATGGGCTCGCCATCGACAAATTCCATCACCAGGTAAGGCGTTCCATCCTCGAGGTCGCCGCTGTCTATCAATCGTGCGATCGAGGGATTATCAAGCGTCGCCAGGATGTGGCGTTCACTGTGCAATCTGCTGCGCAGGCGCGGATGCACGGACGCGTGCTGCAGGACCTTGATGGCGACGGTTTGATGATACTGCGAATCATCGCGCTCGCCGCGGTACACCGTGCTCATGCCGCCATGACCGAGGATCGAAACGATTCGATAAGGTCCGACGCGGGTGCCGATCAGGCGATCGCGATGATCGTCGAGCAGCGATTCGGCGGCTGCGCCGACCGCGTTCAGCAGCGGGTCTTCGCCGGCCGCATCCAAAGACAGGAGGGACTGGACCGACATGCGCAGGTCGGCGTCATTGCCGCAGCTCTTGTCCAAATGCGCGACGCGCGCGGCGCCTTCCAGGTCCACCAATTGTTCGAACAAGGTCTGAATTTGCTGCCAGCGTACGCGCGGAATCATGATCCGATACCGCCGATCTCGCTGAGAAGCCAGGCCCTGGCGAGGCGTATGTCGCGGTGCACAGTGGCCGCCGACGCGCCCACAGCCGCCGCAATTTCGTCGTAAGTCATGCCCCCGAAATAATGCAGCTCGATGACCTGTGCGAGCCTCGGCTCGAGCTGCAGCAGGCTCTCGAGCGCATCATCCAGCGCGACGACATCGATGGCGAGTTCCGGCGGCGCCAGTGCCGATTCCTCGGCCGCCAGATCGCGGATGCCGGCGTTGCGCTTGACCCGCGAGCGCGACTTCGCATGATCCACCAGCACCCGGCGCATCAGCCGCGAGGCCAATGCAAAAAAGTGGCCGCGGTCTTGAAGATCGACATTCGCCTGGATCAAGCGAAGAAACGCCTCATGCACAACCGCGGTGGCTTGCAGCGTATGGCTGCCGCGTTCCGCGCGCATATAGCCGCGCGCCAAGCGGCGCAGTTCGTCGTAGACCAGGGGGGTTAGGCGGTCCAGCGCTTGCGGTTGACCGGAGCGCCATTCAGTCAGTAGCTGCGTGAAATTGGCCGGCACCTGCATGGTCATTTACTCAAAACCGCAGAAGGGTTCGAATCCCGCTGTCGTGTAAGGCATTCCCTTAATCATACATTCTCAAGCAACGTGAGGGGAATCACGACGGTTTGTCGCTTAACTGAACACACCACCACCCGTGTGGCGTTTGGTTTCGTGGTCTTTGTCAATTTCTCAAATCGGAGCATTCATATGAAGGTAAGTCTAGTCGCTTTGGTTGCAGGCTGTGCGGTCGCCAGTTCCGCTTTTGGTGGTGTCGATATGCCGCCA
>DATHFB010000056.1:0-2023 GCA_035318305.1 Steroidobacteraceae bacterium
CCGACATCATGACGCGCTCGAATTGCCAGACGGAAACGTCGTTCTCGTTACGCATCTCAAGAGCGGCCAGCGGGCGATTGTATTGCAGCTGCCGGTCACACATCAGCCCGAACACGCGACCCCTACTGCCGAGGAGCACTCAAACCGTAACACGCCCGCTTCTGCCCTATAGAAATGGCGTGACATAAAGCAAAACCCGCCGAGCGCAGGCCCGGCGGGCATAATCAAGTCGGTCCAAATTATTTGTATTTGGTAGATCAGCGTTTTGTTGATCTTCCTGAACGCCGCGGCCAAGTTGCGGATCAGGCTGTCCTCGAAAGTATGCGGCTCAGGGTAGTCAAAACTACCGGGCTTGGACTTGACCTCGCCGCCGATCCAAAGAGGGTAGCGGTCCTGTGTTCGACGAAGTACGTCGTATCAGCCATCGCACGGCATTTTCAACCGAGTGCACTGCCGTGCCCGTCAGGCAGGGTATGATCGAAACTCCCAATTTTCTGCCTCGTCAGCCCAGCCACTTCAGCGCCCAACACTGCCGCGTCGGCACCAAGTGCAGGTCGAACCTGGTCTCCAGCCGCAATCTCCCAAAAACGGCAGGTTTTTCAAATGTCCGCCGGAGCTATAAACAACTTGGCAGCCACGCAGAGGCAAGCTTCGCCCGCGTCGCGGAACGACAGCATCATCGGCGGCGCTATACCAGCTTTACGTTCTTAAGCGGCAGACTGCGCATCGGCTTGCCGGTTGCCGCAAAAACTGCGTTGAGCACGGCTGGCGCAACCACGCAGATTGTCGGTTCCCCAACGCCGCCCCAGAAGTCGTAGGTCGGCACAATCACCGTTTCGACCTTCGGCATCTCGGCAAGACGCATAATCTCATAACTGTCGAAGTTGAGATTGGTCATGCGCCCGTTCTCGATCGGCATTTCGCCGTAGAGCGTGGCACTGAGACCGTAGGCCACCGATCCCTGAACCTGCGCCTCGATCTGGCTCGGGTTAACGGCATGGCCGCAATTGAGCGCCAGCACCATGCGATGGATCTTGAGCTTGCCCTGCTTGCTCACCGAAACCTCGGCGACGGCAGCCGAATAACTGCCATAGCCCATGAACTGCGCGATGCCGCGATGCACGCCGGCCGGCAGCGGCTTGCCCCAATCGCCCTTCTCGGCCGCGGCATTGAGCACGGCGAGGTGCTTGGGATACTCCTTCATCAGCGCGCGGCGAAACTCGAGCGGGTCTTTGCCTGCTGCCTTCGCCACCTCGTCCATGAAGCATTCCATATAGACGCCGTTCTGATTGGTGTTGACCCCGCGCCAAGGCCCGACCGGAACATGCGTGTTGCGCATCGCATACTCGATCAGCAAGTTGGGCACGCTGTAGCCAAGCTGGGCGTCGCCAGGCGTAGCGGAGTAACCCTGCAGCTGGCGGAGGTCCTTGCCGTCGACAATGCCTTTCGGATTGAGCATTGCGTTGATCGACTGGCCCGAGACACGAACGTGCAGGCCTACCAGGTTGCCTCCGGCGTCGAGTCCGGCCGACAACTTGCACTGCGAGATCGGCCGGTAGAAGTCGTGCGCCTGATCCTCCTCGCGACTCCAGATCAACTTGACCGGCACGTCGGGGAATTGCTTGGCAATCTCAACCGCCTGGTGGACATAATCCTGCGTGCCGCCCCGTCGGCCGAAGCCGCCGCCGAGGTCATGTCGGTGAACTTCACATTTATCAAGCGGAATGCCGGAGGCTTCGGACAAGGCTGCCAGCGACGCCTCCAGATTTTGCGACGGAACCCAGGCATCGGCCTTGTTGGCCGAGAGCTTCACTGTGCAGTTCATCACCTCCATCGTGGCGTGCGCGAGGAAGGGCGTCGAGTAGATCGCATCAACCTTCGTCGCGGCTTCCCCGATTGCCTTCAGCGCGTCGCCGTTCCGCCGATCGCCATTTGTGGCGGTTGCGTTGAGGCCTTCCTTGAGCATCTCAGCGATCGCCGCGCTTGATTGCGAGCCGTTCGTACCCTCATCCCAGACAACCGG
>DATHFB010000057.1:0-8646 GCA_035318305.1 Steroidobacteraceae bacterium
GCGGATTGCTTTTGGTTGAGGCCTGCGGAACTCGAGGCCGAGGTCTGCGGTTGCGCCTGGAAACACATGATTTCGTGAACGTTCGTGCTGCCGCCCGTGGAACCCGCAAATCCAAACCGCACCTGGGAAGGCAACGTCCCATTGGCCGCGGTGATGTCCTGTCCAGTGATCACCGGTTGAAAATTGCCGCCGTTATAGCTGTACGACAGGCTCAAGAGCCCGGCCGTCGTGATGGTCAGATTATAGGTAATCGGGATTCCGAAGCTCGAGCCGCTGGTCGCGGACGTGGCATAGCCGCGCTTCGTGGCGCCCTCCACGGCAATCTTGTTGGACAGAATCGCATACGCATTCGGAATCGCACGATAGTCCGCCACCGGTATGTTCGTTATTGTCGCCCTGCTGTACGGATTGGCGATTGATTGGGCGCCACTTCCGGCGTTTGCAGGAAGGTAGGTGCCGCTACCACCTGAATCGTTGGTATGTACGCCCGAGAAGTCCCATATGAAACCGGTCTCGCAAGTCTGCCGAACCGCCTTCAGGCGCTGGTCGGCCGTTAGAGACGACGGATAGTACTGAGACGTCGCGGGGTTGGTGCTCAGGTAATTCCAAGCTACGCTGCCCGCGCCGCGCAGGCCGACGCGATTGGCCTGCTTGCCGTAGCCGCTCGCGGTGTTGTCTTGAGGGTTGGCGCCCTGGTTGCTTGGATTGAACACCGTGCTGGCCGCGGTGGTTGACGTGGCCGGCGTGGTCACCCAGGAGCCATCCAGGAAATTTCCAAACTCGTCGATTCCGAGGCCAATATAGCCGCCGATCATGCCGTCATAACCCTGTGACGGGCTGTTATTGGTATTCGAACAGGTGTACCCCAAGCTGCCGCCGTAGTCGCCGAGCGTCACCGGCTGACTTGCGTCCTGCAGAAAGAAACTGATGCCGTCGGCGCCGTCGGAACCGCCGCCGTGGGAATTGGAACCGGAGTTGCCGATGTAAGTCTCCGTGGTAAACGTGACTTGCAGCCCCGCGCTTGACAGCGCGAAGGGAACATTGGAGACGATGGCGCCGCTTTGGTTCATGGCGCTATTGGTCAGGCGCAAGGCACCGCCGGTGAGCGGGGTGTCCTGATTCGCATTGCCGTTGGCGCCGCCAACTTGAGTCTGCGAGCCGTAATACGGTAAATTTTTACACATCGGCAGCTGCCCGGGACTGGATGTCGCGGTCGAGGCGCTGCTCCCCGCGGTCAGGCACGCGCCGTTGTAGTAATTCCAAGTGCAGTTGGTCGAGGCGCCGGTGAAGTTTTCCGTCACGCTGGTGGAGGTGCACGACTGCGCCTGCACGGACGCGGGAACGAAGCCCACGAGCGCCAATGCCAACGCGGCCATGATGATTCTGATGTTCATTACAGTCCTCCCAAATCCTTTGTACTGCTCTGCACGATGTAGGTCGCTTCCACTACGGCTGCCGTATCCGCACTGCCGCCATAACCCACCGCATCGATCTGATAGATGTTGCCCAGGCCGCTCGGCGCGACGCCGAGGTAGGCGATGTAGAAAGCCGGATTTTTGTAGTAGGCGCCTTGACCGCCGATCGCGCCCGTTACGTTCATCGCGCTGGTCACGCTCGGGATGTAATTGACCCCCGCCGGCCAAGGAATTTGGGCCGGATTGGCCAGCAAGTTACTGCACACCTGGCCGGGATTGATGGCGACGAAAGGGGCGGCGCAGGTGATGGGCGTACCTCCGACAGTCACCAACCAATATTCGGCGTACTGCTCCGCGGTTTCGGCAGCATTCAGCGCGCGGTGTTTCTCGCGCACATTGCCGGCGATCTTTTCGTCCAGCCCGAAACTGCGAAACATGCCGACGGCCAGCAACGTCACGACGATCAGCAGCAGCAACGACGTCACCAACACCATGCCGCTTTGCCGCGTCATCGAGGATTGCGTTGATGGCTTGATCATGTCGTGACACCGTTCTTGTTCATGACGTCGACAATTCGGGTGAAGGTAATGAATTGCCCCACGGTGGTCTGTCCCGCTTGTCCAAACAAAGGATTGACGAAGGTCAACGTAATTTTGACCGACTTCACATTGTTCCAGTAATTACCGGCGATCACGGTGGCGGCATCCAGATAGGCATCAATCGAGTTGGTGCCGACCGCAGCGTTGGTTTGCACGCCGTAGTAAATTTGCAGGCGATTCACGCCGCTGATCAGCGGCACCGGAGCTGAAGCCACGCCATTCACCACGAGGGTGCACTGCAGAGTCCCAGTGAGAGGATCGACGCTGAAGGTGTTGACCCACGTTGCGGCGACACCGCTGGTGTTCCCGAGGCAGTTGATGACGTTGTCCGGCGTGGTGCTGGCCGTGCCGTTCGTCTGATAGCGCACCGTTATGCTGTTGCCCGGTGCCCCGTCCGTATAGTTCCCGCTGCCGAAGAGCGTTTGTCCGGCAGTCGTAAAAGGTGCGGACACGGGGAAGGACGACGCGGCAGTGTTGATCAATGGATTCGGGAAGTAGCCGGCCGACTGGATCACATCGGTCATCAGCGTCACGGCCATGCGCTCGCTCTCTTGCAACTGCGACAGCCCGTTTTGGTTGAGAGAGGTGGATTTCATGGCTTGCACCAGCGTGAGCAGGCCGCCGATCAAGAACAATGCGATGAGCACGGCGATCATCAGCTCGACCAGGGTAAATCCGCGTTGCGTATCGGTATTCATGGCTGCACGAACAAGGTGTAGGTAGGTTGATTGAGTCCGGCCATGTTGGTCTGCTTGCTATTCCCGGCCACCGCGTTCTCCGACCATTGGATTTGGATGGTGCAGGTCACCGGAATGCCCACGGTAATCGTGCAATTGACGGTGGCCAGATACCCCGGCAGCACGGCATTCAGCGCAGCGGCCCATTGCTGAACATCGTAGGCGGCCATGGCGCCCGGCACACAACTAGCCGTGCCTGCCGTGAGGCAGGTGGCCGCCGCCCTAAGTCCGGGATCCGTGATGGTGAGTACCCCGCCGATGTAGCTGATCGAGGTACTTGCGGGCGCAATGCCGGCGGCCCAGTAACCCGGGTTGGCGTGCATGGCCGCGGCAAGGCTGGAGGCCTGAAGGGCTGCGATCGATCGTGAACCGGCGACGCTGGTGCTCGACAGGGCGAGCGATTCCATCTTGGCCAATCCCAAGAGCCCGACGGAAACCACGATGAGAGCCACCATGACTTCGACCAGGCTGAAGCCTGCCGACCGCCGAAGACGAAATCGGCTGGCAAATCTTAGTTGCATGACGGCGTACCGTCCCCGAATTTTTCCGTAACCGTCGAGCCGATCGGGTTGATGGCGACACAGCGTGTCCAACTCGTGTTGCTGGTCGAGTCGTGCAGCGTGATGTTGACCGCATTGGCCACACCGGTTGGCGCATACCCCATACGATTGAAGGTGAGGGCGTGGAAAGTACTGGGAGTGGCGGCAAAGGTATCGGTTCCGCCAAAGGCCGGCTGCGTCCGAATGACGACCTCCCCGGCCTCAACTGCCTTGTTACCGTTCGTATCCAAGAACACGATCCATCCGAGTTGCCAATCGGTATTCGTGCAACCCGTGTAGGGGCTCGAGGATGTGCAGATGGTGACCGGCAGACCTTCCTTCACCGCCTGGCTGCGCGCGAGCTGAATGTCGCCGAGCAAGCCGTTCACCTCCGTTGAGATCCGGTTCGAGCTGGTCACAAATTTGAAGCCGGGTATCGCGATGGTGCCGAGAATGACCACGATGGCCATGGTCATCACGAGTTCCATCATCGTGAAACCGGAATCCCGTTTGGATGGCATTTTGCTCATGGGCGGCCATAGTAGAGAGGTAAACTTGCTCGAAACTGACAACCCAGAGATTCTGCCGGGAATGTGACGCCGTTCTCACGCCAGCCGGCGTCGCGGTCGCCGGCTGGCCAAAACGCCGGATTATGGGAATTGCAGCAGCACTTTCGTTCCCCGGCCGCTTGCCCCCGGCTCGATGCTCATCGACGCTCCGTAGAGTTGCGCGATTTCGTCCACTATCGCGAGTCCCAGTCCGCTGCCATGTCCAGGGGAATTGGGCAATCGATAGAACCTTTGCCGCACCCGCTGACGCTCTGTCTCCGGGATGCCAGGCCCATTGTCTTCCACGGCCAGGTACGGCGACCCGTTGGTCACGCCTGCGCTTACCGTAATGCTGCCCCCCGCGGGTGTGTACTTCAGTGCGTTGTCCACGAGATTGCTCAGCAGGTCATCGAGCAGTGAGGGGTCGGCAACGATGGAGACCGGCTGCACGTCAGCGCCTAAGTCAATGTTGGATTGCAGAGCACGGTCGAAGAATTTGGCGACGACTTCGCCGACGATGGCGCTCAGAACCACGGAATGGTTTTTCGTTGCCATATTCGCCGCGGGATCCGCCCGCGCCAGGCTGAGCAGCTGGTTGGAGGAGTGCGCCAGTTGTCGCACGCTTTCCTGCAGCGTCCGCAGCCGGCCGCTGATCGGCTGGGCTGCCGGTTCGCCGATGAGGATGTCCAATTGCGCTTGCATGCCGGTAATGGGCGTGCGTAATTGGTGTGCCGTGTTGGCGATGAATTGCTGTTGCGATTGAACGGAGCTGCGCAGCATGGTGAACAATCGATTCAGCGTTACCACCACAGGTGCGATTTCGCGAGGCACCGAGGTTTCCACGATCGGGCGCAGATCGAGCGGTGAGCGCGCGGCGATTTCGTCGCGTAGTTTTCTGAGCGGGCGCAGGCCGAGCTGGATGCCGACCCATACGAGCACGAGCGTGATATCCAGTTGAACGAAGTCCCAGAGCAGGGTGCTCATGAAGCCAAATCGCGCCGCCGGCTCGATCGTCGGTCTCGCATCGGCTACGGTAATGATCACGACTCCCGCCCGCGTATCAAATCGCGTGGTGAGGGTGCGCACGCTGCGATGATCGATTTGCGCCATGGCGGGGAGTTGTGCATTGGCGCTGTTCATGGGGACGGCCGGTATTTGTGGATCGCCGATGAGCAAATGCCCTTGAGGGTCGCGCACCGCGTATTTGACGAAGTCAGGTACCGGCGGGGCGGGTCCGCCGTTCGGATTCGCATCGAGCGTGAGCTGACCGTCCGCGACTTGCACGCGCCGCATCAATGCGTTGCTGGCCTCCTTCAAGCGACGGTCGCTGCTGATCACCTCGGGCGCTACGCTGTTGAAGTAATGCACCAATGCGCCGCACAGCGCCAACAGCATGAGAGGCACCGCCAGCCAAAAAATCAATTGGCGGCTGATGGATGAAGTCACGCGGATTTCGCCTCTTCGAGGCGGTAACCCAGACCCCGCAAGCTGCGGACGATGGCGGCGGTACCGAGTTTGGCCCGCAAACGAGAGATATGGACTTCTACGGCGTTGGCCGTGATGTCGTGGTCCGGACTGGCTACTGCTTGCTGGAGGCGATCTTTGGAGACGATCAATCCCATGCGTCGCACCAGACACTCGAGAACCGACCATTCGCGCGCAGTTAACTCGACTTCGGCCTCGTCGATGCGCAGTCGCTTGCCTACGAGATCGACGCTCATCCGGTTGAGTTTCACGACGCCGCTGCTCGCGCCGCTCGAGCGGCGCATCAGCGCCCGGCACCGCGCCGCCAGTTCCGCCGCCTCGAACGGCTTGCTCAAGAAATCATCGGCGCCCAAATCGAGCGCCTTGACCTTATCGGTCAGCGTGCATCGCGCGGTAAGAATGAGTGTGGGTAGAGACTTGCCGGCGCTGCGCAGCCGGCGCACCAAGGTCAAGCCGTCTGCGCCCGGCAGGCCCACATCGATCACGGCCAGCGCGAACTCTTCGTCGGCAATGGCAGCCTGTGCCGCCTCGGCGCTCATGACCCGGTGCACGGAATAGTTGGCCGCGGTCAAACCTCGCAGGATGGCGTCGGCAACGATGTCATCATCTTCTACCAGTAATAGCCGCACGCGTCACTTTACTACGAGCAAGGCCGTCTCTTAAGCGCTAGAGATCGCCGACCGCGTGACTGTCCGGCTCGTCGCGATCGCCGCCGAAGGTGGTGCGGCGCGGTGGGACCAAAGCGCGCAGTTTGGCCTCGTATGCCTTGGCAAAGGTTTCGATGAATAAATGCGGAAAGCCGTCGGCCGGCCGTTGCGCCAGGCCGGAAAACAGCTCGGCATAGAGGTCCCAGTACTTTGCCTTGCTTTGACCGCCGAAGACGCCGCGCTTGCCGGCGCGCTCGAAGCGCTCCTCCAACTCTCTCGGATTGACGCGGCTCAGGAACTCTTCGAATGCGGCGCGCATTGCGGTCAGGGATGCGGCGTTTTGCGCCTTGAGTTCGCGGAAATTCTCGCGGATTGCCTCGACCGATCCGGCGCGCGTCGACACGGTCGTCAGCAATCGCACCAATGCCTCATCGACACCTCGAGAAAGATTCAAGGGTGAATCCGACGCATCGGCCGCGGGGGCGGCAATCCTGAACTTGTTGCGAAACTCGTTGCGGCCTTGATTCAGATCCATGAGTCCGGTTACCGCTTCGCGCAGCAATTGGCCGGCGAGCTGCAGGGCTGCACCGCGTGCTTCCGGCGTCACGGACTTGGGATCGACACCCGCACCGCGGCAGAATGAAGCGAGTCCGATATCGAAATCACCTTCGAAGAGCGGGAGACTCTGCGAACGCGCCAAGGGGCTTGGCGTGCTCGTCGCGCTTTCTCGCAGCGCGGTTTGCGCAGGCGCTTGTGCCGGAGTTTCCATTTTCAGGGGCCGGGTCATCATGTGCCAGGGAGTTCCGGCAGCCTCCGCGGATCCTGCCGGGTGATCGACCGGCGGCAGGGATTGTCCGTAGGCGTCGCGCGGACGCACGCCGGAATCGGCGGCCGAAAAGTTGCTGGGCTCCAGCAGCTCGCTGAGGTCAAGGTCTGCGCCCAAATCGTTGGCGGTGGATTTCCTGGCTGCGGAAGAGGGTGACCGGCCATCGTACGCAATGATGGCGCTCTCTTCAGGCGGAAAGTCATTGCTCTGGTCAATGCTGATCAAGAGTTCGTATTCGCCTAAGCGTACGTAGTCGCCGTCCTTGAGGGTGTAGTCGTGGTACTTGCCCAGGGGTACCTGCGCGCCGTTGACGTACGTCCCATTGGAACTGGTATCGACCAGTACGTAAGTGCCCGACCGGAAATCGACGCGGGCGTGTTTGCCCGAGAGGTAACGCTCCGGGTCGGGTAGAATCCACTCATTGTCAGTCGCGCGCCCAATGGTGCCTCCGTGCACACCAAAGACTTTGGTGGCAAGCGCTCCGAGGCGGGTTGAGTGTTCGCTGACGACGCGTAAGCGCAGTGCCATAGTCAATCCCTCCAGCGGGTCTCAAGGTTTGCGCTAAGTGCCGGTATAATATGGTGAAATACTAGCAATGGTTGGAGCCTACTAAATGGCAGCGAGTCACATTTTCAAGGTTCTGTTCGTGAATCAAGGCAAGGTCTATGAGATCTACGCCCGTAAAGTGAGTCACGGCAGCTTATTTGGCTTCATCGAGGTCGAGGAACTCGTGTTCGGGGAACGCTCCACAGTGGTGGTGGACCCCGCTGAGGAGAAGATAAAGGCGGAATTCAACGAAGTAAAGCGCACCTATCTGCCCATGCATTCGGTGCTGCGCATCGATGAAGTCAAGAAACAGGGCGTCAGCAAGATCGTGGCGCTCGAGGGCTCCAATGTCTCGCAATTCCCGGTTCCAATCTATACGCCTGGCGGAGACTCCAGCGCTCGCAAATAGGCCGGTTCCTGTAGAATGATGCATGTTTAGCCTTTTCGGCGCACCGGCGCTGTCGCAATTCCGACTCGATGAGCTGCTGCGCGCGCTCAAGACCCAAGATTCGCGCATCACGACCTTAAGCAGCCGCTGGATTCACTTCGTCGATGCCACCCGGGCCTTGGGCGAGTCCGAGCTCGACGTGCTGGGCAAGCTTTTGACCTATGGCACGGCCGTTGCCGACTCGCCCCCCAGTCCACGCGGCGGTCACAAGATTTTGGTCACGCCGCGCGTGGGGACGGAGTCGCCGTGGTCGAGCAAGGCGACCGACATCCTGCACGTCTGCGGATTGAGTGCCGTGACTCGCGTCGAACGCGGTACGGTGTATTTCATCGAGTCCACCTCAGCGTTGGCGGTCGCTGATCTGAACAAATTGGCCGCCCACCTGCATGATCGCATGACGGAATCGGTATGGGCGGACTCCGTGGAGCCTGTGGGATTGTTTCATGCCGCGCCACCGCGGCCCTTGCGCCACGTCGCGCTGGGTGTGCATGGCTCCGAGGCTTTGGCGCGGGCCAACCGAGACTGGGGTCTCGCGCTGTCGAGCGATGAGATCGACTATCTGGTGCGGGCGTTTCACGCGTTGGGAAGGGATCCCACCGATGTGGAATTGATGATGTTCGCCCAGGCGAACTCCGAGCACTGCCGGCACAAGATCTTCAACGCGAGCTGGCGCGTCGATGGCGAGCCGATGCCGCACACCCTGTTCGGAATGATCCGCAACACGCATGCCGAATCGCCGCAACTCACGCTCAGCGCCTACAAGGACAATGCCGCGGTCGTCGAGGGCTTCCCGGGCCGCCGCTTCCGCGCCGATCCCGACACGCATGAATACCGCGCCGAGGCCGAGGCGCCGAGC
>DATHFB010000058.1:0-4039 GCA_035318305.1 Steroidobacteraceae bacterium
GTCATCACGACCGGCAAGCTGACGGAGTCCCTCCATCAGCAGATTCCGCGCGGCATTGACGTCTCGGTCATGGGATACCCGGCATTTGGGGCATGTCCAGTACCTTACATCCAGCCGCAACTCATCGAGTACGTGCCGGCACTTCGAGCAGGTTTCGCTCGAAGGGTACCAGCGATCCACTTCGATGAGGATCTTGTGACGCCACTCGCTCTTGTAGGTGAGCTGGCGGCGAATCTCTCCAAACGCGGCGTCGTTAATCGAGCGGGCATTGCGCCCGCGCGATAGCGCTTTGACGTTTAGGTCTTCAATGAAAATCAAATCATATTCTTGCGTCAAGCGCGTGGTGAGATCGTGCAAGGCGTACTGACGCGCTTGGCGGACCTTGGCATGCGCCACTGCGACGCGAACCTTTTGCTTCTCACGCCGTCGACTGCCTTTCTGGCGCCGGGCTAGACAGCGCTGCTGTTGGCGCAGGTACCGCAACCGGGCCTGATAATGCCTCGGGTTCTCGATCTTCTCCCCGGTCGAGAGTACGGCCAGGTGCTGTAGTCCCAGGTCCACGCCCACGCCCGGACCCCGGTACGAGAGCGAGGGCGGGGTCTTCTCCACCTCGGCGCAAAAGCTCACGAAATACCGTCCCGCGGCATCGAGGGTAAGCGTCACCAAATCCGGCCGATCGACGTCGGGCAGCGATTCGGCGAGTTTCAGAACCCCGAGTTTCGGCAGAGTCAAAATGCCACGCTTCCAAGCCGTCCCAGCGCCTTGAAAGCGCAGGCTCCCCGCGCTGCCTTTGCGTTTGAACTTTGGATACTGGGCACGGCCGGCAAAGAAGTTGCGAAATGCGGCGTCTTGATCGCGCAGGCACTGGGTGAGGCAGGTCGCGGGCACTAGTTTAAGCCACTCGTGGCCTTGAGTACCTTTCCACTGCGTCAGCCACCGCGAAATGTCAATGCCGGTAAGCTTAAGACCGCACTCCCGATACGCCGCGGTACGGATCTCAAGCGCCGTGTTCCAGAGCCACCGGTAGGCGCCGAACCAGCGATCCCGCAAACGGCGCTGAGCCCCGTTCGGGTAGCTGCGAATCCGATAGCTTCGCGTGATTCTCCGCATGGTGTATTTTAACTCGCCGCGGGCCGCGGCGCAGTACTCTAGACAGGCCGCTTAGACGCCGCAGCGCGTACTTACATCGAGCTGCGCGCAATGGCTCAAGCCGGCGGGATCGCCCTCGTCCCTGGAAAACTCCAATGTCGTTAAGCGCCGTGGACGGCGTGAATTTGACGGGAAAACTGCTGCTGCAATCGAATCGCGACAAAACCACCTAAGAGCAGCACTTAGCTGCGGTTAAACTCCGCCGACCGGGCGACACGGACAGATTATCATTTGCGCAATGCGCTTCATCGTCGTCGCCATCCTGGTGTTTCTGATCGGCGCGGCCGTGTTCGCCGACAGCCGCCATTCTGAACGAAGACTGCTGCGTGCCGATCCGGATGCCGTGCCCGCCGATTCAGCGCTGCTGCGTTTCGCGGCTGAGCGTGGCCGTCCCCTGTTCCTGGTTCATTGCGCCGCCTGTCACGGCGTCTCTGGCGCAGGAGATCCGCTCAAGGGCGTGCCGGATTTGACGGACAGTGATTGGCTGTATGGCACGGGGCGAGTGGCAGACATAGAACAAATCATCGAGTATGGGATTCGTTCCCGCAATTCCAGGGCGTGGAGCCTCGCGATCATGCCGGCTTATGCGCGACCGCACCCTAACCCGGCCGACAAAAACATCCGGCCCGTGTCGCCGGGCGAGATCAACGATCTGATTGAGTTTTTATTCCGGCAGCAAGGGCGGGAAGCGGACGCAGCGGCGGCATCACGAGGAGCCGCGCTATACACCGGCGATGCCGGCTGCTATGACTGTCATTCGGCCGATGTGAAAGGCGACTCCGCGATCGGCGCACCGAATTTGGCCGATAGAATAACGCTCTATGGTGACGGCAGCCGCAACGCGCTGTATCAATCCATCGCCTACGGACGCCAGGGTGTGTGCCCCGCGTGGATCAAGAAACTCAGCGCAGCAGGCATCCGTGAAACGGCCGTCTATGTCTACTCGATTTCGCACCCCGGCGATGTTCCGAATGCCAACTGATCAGAAGGTAAAACTGCCGCTTTGGCGCGATCCGACGCGCGTCAGCGGCGTGCGATCTTTCGCGCTCATGACGTTCGGTGCGCTGATCGGCCTATTTCTGGCTGGATATTCTCTGTTCACCGCCCGCGGCGTGTCGACCTTGTCGGTGCCGGCCGAAGACGTTGCGTTGGTAAATCAGCAGCCGATTTCCCGCAGCGACTACCTCATTCTTCTGCAGACTTTGTACGGCGTCGATTTGAGCCATGCGACCCGCGAGCAAAGGCAGAAAGCCTTGAATGACATGATCAGGGAAGAATTGTTCGTGCAGCGGGGCAAGGAGCTGGATCTGGCGTCGAGCGATCCGGAGGTTCGCAGCGCGCTGGTGAATGCGGTGGAGCTGGAAATTTCGGAAGACGCCATCACCGCCCAGCCCAACGAGGCGACCCTGCGTGACTACTACACGACGCACCCGGAGCGCTACGTCAGCGAGGGCATCATGAATGTGCGCGATTGGGTGTTTCCCGCGGGTGACCATGGCGACATGGCGGCCGCTCTGGAAGCGCTCAAATCGCCGGTAATTCCTGCAGAAACGCTGGCGCGCCTGCATGCGCGCGAGTCGGGCAAGACCCAGGGCGATGAATTCTATTTTGCCGCAAAGATTCATCTTGGCGATCAACTATTCGCGGCTGCCCAAGAGCTGCCGGACGGCGCCGCCTCGGGGCCCATCCAACTGAGCGACGGATCACACGTTCTGTACATGGTCAGCAACAAGCGGCCCGTGCCCTTCGATTTCGCCAAGGCGCGGCCGCAGGTGCTGAACGACTATCGGAATCATGCGATCGAACAATTGAAGGCGGGCGACGAGTCATTCCTTCGCAAACGCGCCAACCTACGCATCGCGGACGACTTACGTTGAAGCCGGCCGCAATCCTCGGATTGATTTGCGCCGCTGCGTTCGCCCCGCAGTCCGCCGAATCCCATACGCGCAGTCAGTCGCATTCGGTATGGGAGATCAACGGTCAATTTGTCGATGTGGTGGTGACCATTCCCGACATCGAGGCCAATCGGCTCGCACCTGACGCAGCGCCCGTGACGCCGGATCGCCTCAGCGATTATCTGACTGAGAAAACGTACGCCATCGCAGGCGGAAGACGCTGCGTGCTCATTCCCCCCGTACTGTCGCTGTCGGCACTCGCCGGATTCCGTAAATTCGATTTTACTTTCAAGTGCGACTCAGCCGCGAATTTGCAAATACACTCCGGCGCTTTCTTCGATTTGGTGCCCAGCCACACCAACTTTGCGCAAGTGCAAAACGCCGCCACGGGAGAATTTACCGAACAGTTGATTACGAATGAGCACCAAACAATCGACGTGACCGGCGGCGCGGGTAGCCGCTTGAAGAATGCCAGCTTCTTCGAATTCATACGCATGGGCACGATGCATATTTTTACCGGTGTCGACCACATGTCGTTCCTGTTGGGGCTCGTGCTGATATCCCGCCGTCTGCGGGATCTCGTCTTCGTCGTGACTGGTTTTACGATCGGACACAGTTTGACGCTGGCATTGGCAGTCACGGGGGTGCTGAGGCCGCATGCTGAATATATCGACGCCCTGGTTGCTCTCACGATCGCGCTGATCGGAGCGGAAAACATCGTGGTTCAGACGCGCCGACCCAAATGGGTTGCGCTCGGCGCCGTGGTCTGCATGGGTCTCATGGCGCTGTTTCAATTCCTCGGCTTTGGCGGGCTGCCGGGCTTGTTGCTGCTGGGCGCCGGATTGTTCACGGCGAACTATTTGCTCATTTCCGGCAATCTTCGCGATGCAGGTCGATTGCGCATGCTCATTACGCTAGTGTTCGGGTTGATCCATGGCTTTGGCTTTGCCGCCGACTTGCTGGAGTTGCAGCTGCCCACGGAGCGATTGGCTGAA
>DATHFB010000059.1:0-6403 GCA_035318305.1 Steroidobacteraceae bacterium
CCTACGTCCCGAACGTAGTGCTCTACCAGGCTGAGCTACACCCCGAAATCGGCTGACGAATCAATTCTTGCGCGCTACAGCGAACTTCGCCAGTTCACTTAAGCCTTCTTTGAAAGCACTCTCGGGAAGGGGCGCCAGAGCCGCAAGCGCCTGATCCGCCTCGTGTTGAGCGAGGCGCGCAGTGTACGCAAGCCCCCCGAGGCTTGCAACGGCACGGGTGATTTCCGCCAAATGATCCAATCCGCCATTTTCGATGGCGTGGCGGATCATGGTCCGTTGCGCTTCGCTGCCGTGCTGCATGGCGTAGATCAGCGGGAGAGTGGGTTTGCCCTCCGCCAGGTCGTCGCCCAGGTGTTTGCCCAGGCTGGCTTCGTCGGCCTGGTAATCGAGCGCATCGTCGACCAGCTGAAAGGCAGTACCGATGTGTCGACCGTAAAGAGCCAGCGATTCTTCCATGGCCGGCGGCGCGTCGCTCAGCACGGCGGCAATTTGGGCGCCGGCCTCGAATAGCCGGGCGGTCTTGCGGCGGATCACGTCGATGTAGCGTGCTTCGGTGGTATTCGGGTCGCGGGCATTCATGAGCTGAAGCACTTCGCCTTCGGCGATGGCGTTGGTTGCATCCGCGAGAATTTGCATAATGCGCATGCGATCCAGGGTCACCATCATCTGGAATGCGCGGGAGTACAAGAAATCACCGACCAGCACGCTTGTTGCATTGCCAAATACTTCATTCGCGGTATCGCGGCCGCGGCGCAAGGAGGACTCGTCGACGACATCGTCATGCAGCAAGGTGGCGGTATGGATGAATTCAATGATGGCTGCGGCATCGACATGCCGTTCTCCGGAGTGGCCGCAGGCGCGGGCCGCCAAAAGCACCAAAAGGGGGCGCAGGCGTTTGCCGCCGGCATATATGATGTAGGTGGCGACCTGGTCGACCAAGGCTACTTTGCTGTGCAAGCGCTGTTTGACGACCCTGTCGACGGCCTCAAAATCAGCGGTTACCAACCCACGAATCTGTTCTAGTGTCATGCAGCGCTCAAAGGAATTCGTCATGGTACCTAAGATCGGTCTGACTGGCGCGACCCCCTAGGGTGCCCGCCATGGGTTGGTGCCGCCGCCTCCTGCCCCTGAACCTGAGCCGGTTTGACCTGCCGATGCTCACCCGATACAATCCGCGGCTCTTTTGCGGCCCCATTGGCCGTCCTCGGAGTTGCAACAATGTATGCCGTGATCGCCACGGGCGGTAAACAGTACCGCGTTCAAGAAGGTGCCGTGGTGCGTATCGAGAAGCTCGACGCAGACCAGGGCGCCAGCGTCGAATTCAATCAGGTCCTGCTGGTGGGCGCCGGGTCTTCGGTGACCATTGGCGCGCCCTACGTGGGTACCGCCAAAGTGGTTGCCACGGTCGAAAGTCATGGCAAAGGCGACAAGGTGCGGATCGTCAAATTCCGCCGCCGTAAGCATTACAAGCGCGAGAAGACTCATCGGCAGCCGTATACCGATGTGAAGATCACTTCTATTGTCGCTTAAGATCTGGAGATAATTAAATGGCACACAAAAAGGCTGGCGGCAGCACTCGCAATGGCCGCGACTCGCATTCCAAGCGACTGGGCGTCAAGAAGTTCGGCGGTGAGGATGTGCTCGCGGGCAACATTTTGATCCGTCAGCGTGGGACCGTGTATCGCCCCGGCGTGAATGTCGGCATTGGCACGGATCACACTCTGTTTGCGAAGGCTCACGGTGTCGTCGAATTTCGCGTCAAGGGCGAAGAGCAACACACCTACGTCAACGTCGTTCCGAAGTAACGATCTTCAGGCGGGCTTTTAAGCTCGCCATAGAATCGGAAAGGGGGCAGGGTAACCGAGCCCCCTTACTTTTTTGCGAATCCCAATATGAAATTCGTCGACGAAGCCAAACTCAAGGTGCAGGCCGGCAACGGCGGCCGCGGCTGCGTAAGTTTCCGCCGCGAAAAATTCGTGCCCTTCGGCGGGCCGGATGGCGGCGACGGCGGCTTGGGCGGCAGCGTCTATCTCAAAGCGGTCGAGGGAATGAACACGCTGGCGGACTTTCGCATTTCGCGAACCTACAAGGGTCAGAACGGCGAGAGCGGCAGCGGCAACGATTGCACCGGGCATGGCGGTGATGACACGTATGTCTCCATCCCCATCGGCACGGTCATTACCGACAAGGATACCGGCGAGACGCTCGGGGATCTGACGATCGAAGGCCAGACTCTCTTGGTCGCCAAGGGCGGCAAGGGCGGCTGGGGCAACACCCGCTTTAAATCCAGTACCAATCGTACCCCGCGCAAGTCAGGCTTGGGCCTGCCGGGGGAGAAGCGCGAGCTGCAGCTCGAGCTGAAACTGATCGCCGACGTCGGATTGTTAGGGTTGCCGAATGCCGGCAAGTCGACGCTGATTCGCGCCGTGTCTGCCGCGCGGCCCAAAGTAGCCGATTACCCGTTCACCACATTGCATCCGAACTTGGGCGTGGTTTCTGTCGGCTTGGGCCGCAGTTTCGTGATGGCGGACATCCCGGGACTGATTGAGGGAGCTGCGGACGGTGCGGGCTTAGGTATTCGCTTCTTGAAGCATCTGCAGCGCACGCGCGTTCTTCTGCACCTCATCGATATCGCACCGCCGGACCCGGACGCAGACCCCGTTAAAGATGCACGCACCATCGTGGCGGAACTCAAGAAGTTTGCGGCGGATCTGGCGGCGAAGGAGCGCTGGCTGCTCATCAACAAGATTGATCTATTGGAGCCGAAAGAGGCTCAGCGACGCGCCAAGGAAATTGTCCGCCGCCTGCGCTGGAAAGGCCGCGTCTTTCTCATATCTGGAGCGACGGGCGAGGGCACCGAGGAATTGAAGCAAGCCGTGATGCGCTATCTCGAAGAACACCCGCGCACGCCTGCGATAGCTGCGGCAACTGCAGCAGAGGCGCAATAAAAAAGCCGGCACTGCCGGCTTTCTTCTGCAACGATGGACCTTGAATTATTTCGCGAGCGCGCGAACCTGCTTGGTCAGGCGGCTCTTATGACGGGCAGCCTTGTTGCGGTGGATGATGCCCTTGTTGACCATGCTGTCGATCACCGGCGTTGCCTCATCGAGGGCCGTGGCGGCTTCCGCATGCTTGCCAGCCTTCAGCGCCAAGGTGGCCTTACGGATGGCGCTACGCAGCTGCGAGGTGAGCGCGTCGTTTCGGGCGCGATGCACCGTCGACTGTCGCGCAGCTTTTTCAGCAGATTTCGTATTCGCCAAGCGGGAGACTCCTTGAAAAGAGCCGCGTAGCTTGCCGATTGGACCTGCGCTTGTCAATTGGCGGGGGCGGGGGGCCCTTAATGCCTTGCTATAGTGTAACCACTGAACCGCAGGAAACCTGAGTATAATCACGGCCTTTCGCCATGGAACTAGTTCGCGGCCTCCACAATATCTCGCGCACGCCTGAAGGCTGCGTACTCACTGTAGGCAATTACGATGGTGTGCATTTAGGGCACCAAAAGATGATCGGCGTGCTCAAAAGACGCGCCGCGGAATTGCGCTCGACGGCCACGGTCTTGGTCTTTGAGCCGAGTTCCAGGGAATTCATCGACCCGGAGGGCGCGCCGCCACGCCTCACGCGCTGGCGAGAGAAGTTCCTGGCCCTGGCCGCACAGGGTGTCGATCGCCTGGTGACCTTGCGATTCGATGAGTACGTGCGAGAGATGACGCCCGAATGCTTCGTCGATGAATTAATCGTCGCGGGCTTGGGTACGCGGCACATCGTGGTCGGAAACGACTTTCGTTATGGCTGCAATGCCGGCGGCACCATCGACAGCTTGCGGGCCGCGGGCGAGGCGCACGGCTTCGGCGTGGAGCAGATCGCGCCGTTTGTTTTCGATGGCGTGCGCGTGAGCAGCACCGCGGTGCGTGAACGATTGAGCCCAAGCGACTTCGCCGGCGCCAAGCGCTTGTTGGGCCGCCCTTATCGAATGCTCGGCCGCGTAATCCACGGGCGGGAGTTGGGCCGCAGGTTGGGCATTCCGACGGCAAACTTGAGGCTCATGCGTCGCAAGCCGCCGGTGCGAGGCGTGATGGCGGTACGCGTTTTTGGCATAGAGCCCGAGGCGTTGATTGCCGTAGCGAGTCTGGGTACGCGACCCACCGTGGATGGAACCGATATGTTGCTCGAGGTTCATGTGTTTGATTTTGCCGGTGACCTGTACGGACGGGAGATCGAGGTTGAATTCGTCGCCAAGTTGCGCGATGAGGTTAAGTTCGACTCGTTGGATGCGCTGACCGTACAGATGAAGGCCGATGCCGCACAGGCGCGCGAGGTATTGTCGAAGGTGAATTGTGACTGATTACAAAAGTACGATTAATTTGCCGATCACGGGTTTCCCGATGAAGGCCGATCTTGCGAAGCGCGAGCCAGAAATGCTGGCAGCGTGGGAGCGCGACGACGTCTACGGCAAGATCCGCAAGGTTGCGAAGGGCCGACCGACGTTCATCCTCACCGACGGCCCGCCGTATGCCAACGGCGCGCTGCACTTGGGCCACTCGCTCAATAAAATTCTCAAAGACATCATCGTGAAGTCGCGCACATTGGATGGTTACGACGCGCCCTACGTACCCGGCTGGGACTGTCATGGCCTTCCCATCGAGATGCAGGTTGAGAAAACTCATGGCCGCGTCGGTGCAAAGATCAGCGCCAAGGCGTTTCGCGCCGCGTGCCGTGAATACGCGATCAAGCAAATCGATCTGCAGCGCGGGGAATTCAAGCGCTTAGGGGTCTTGGGCGATTGGGACCATCCGTATCTCACCATGGCGCCCCGTTTCGAGGCCGAACAGTTGCGCGCCTTCTCGCTCATCATCAAAAACGGACACTTGTACAAGGGCTTCAAGCCCGTGCACTGGTGCCTGAACTGCCGCTCCGCGCTGGCCGAGGCGGAGGTGGAGTACGAAGATAAGACTTCGCCCAGCATCTACGTCCGCTTTGAAGTCGTTGATCGTGCGGATCTGGCGCAGCGCATGGGCGTTCCCGCCGAACAACAGCGCGCGTTGTTCGATGAACCGGTGTCGCTGGCCATTTGGACCACGACCCCGTGGACGCTGCCGGCCAATCGGGCGGTCGCGCTGCACCCGCAGTTCGACTATGCGCTGGTCGAATTCGATTCCGGCGCAGGACCTGAACGGCTGCTGCTGGCATCCGAGCTGGTCAATGCGCTGATGCAAACCTTGGGTGTCGCCGAATGGTCGGTACTCGGCGAGGTCAAGGGCGCCGTTCTGGAGCTGCTGACCCTGCAGCATCCTTTTTACGATCGCCAGGTGCCGGTGGTCTTGGGCGAGTACGTCACGCTTGATACAGGCACCGGTGCCGTGCACACCTCGCCGGGCCACGGTCTCGATGACTACATCGTTGGCCGGCGCTACAACCTGGAGATCGATAATCCCGTCGGCGGCGACGGCCGATTTCTCCCATCGACGCCGTTGTTTGCGGGCGAGCAAGTGTTCGATGCCAATGCGCATGTGATCAAAGTGCTGCTCGAGAACGGCCGTCTTTTAAAAGACGAGCCCTATCATCACTCCTACCCGCACTGTTGGCGCCATAAGACGCCGGTGATCTTTCGCGCCACGCCGCAGTGGTTCATCAGCATGGAGCAGGCGGGCTTGCGCAAGGGGGCGTTGGAGGCGATTTCGCACGTCGATTGGATGCCGACCTGGGGCGAGCAGCGCATCACCAGCATGATCGCCGCGCGCCCGGACTGGTGCGTATCGAGGCAGCGAACCTGGGGAGTGCCCATCCCGTTGTTCGTCGACAAAGTGTCGGGTGAATTGCATCCGCGCACCCATGAGTTGATCGCCGAAGTCGCGAAGTTGGTCGAGCGCGACGGCATCGATGCCTGGTTCGATCTGGAGGCGTCCAGCTTGTTGGGCGCTGAGGCCGGTCAATACGACAAGGCCACTGACGTCATGGACGTATGGTTCGATTCGGGCGTCGTGCATCACTGCGTATCGGTGATTCGCCCGGAGATCACCGCGCCGGCCGATCTGTATCTCGAAGGCTCGGACCAGCATCGAGGCTGGTTCCACAGTTCGCTGCTAACGTCAGTGGCGATGCATGGCCGTGCTCCCTATCGCGGTGTGCTCACGCACGGATTTACCGTGGATGAGAACGGACGCAAGATGTCCAAGTCGCTCGGCAACATCCTTTCGCCGCAGAAACTGACCAGCACCTTGGGCGCAGACGTGATCCGGCTCTGGGTGGCCGCAACCGACTACGCCAACGAGATGAGCGTTTCGGAAGAGATTTTCAAGCGCATCGGAGATTCATATCGGCGCATGCGCAATACGCTGCGATTTCTCTTGGGGAATTTGCATGGATTTGATCCCAAAGAGCACGCGGTGGCGTTCGATGATCTGGT
>DATHFB010000060.1:0-2535 GCA_035318305.1 Steroidobacteraceae bacterium
TCGACGTCATGATCACCACGCAATTGCGGAAATCCACCGTGCGCCCCTGGCCATCGGTGAGCCGCCCATCGTCCAGCACTTGGAGCAGGACGTTGAACACATCGGGATGTGCCTTCTCGATTTCATCGAGCAGGATGACGCAGTACGGGCGGCGGCGCACCGCTTCGGTCAAATACCCGCCCTCCTCGTAGCCCACGTACCCCGGGGGTGCGCCGATGAGGCGAGCGACCGAGTGCTTCTCCATGAACTCCGACATGTCGATGCGGATCAAGGCATCTTCGGTATCGAACATGAATTCGGCCAATGCCTTGCACAGCTCGGTTTTGCCGACGCCGGTGGGCCCTAGGAACATGAACGAGCCGCTCGGCCGGTTCGGATCCGACAGTCCCGCGCGCGTGCGCCGAATGGCATCGGCCACCGCCTTCACGGCTTCCGGCTGGCCCACCACACGCTTGCCGAGCACTTCCTCCATGCGCAACAGCTTGTCGCGTTCCCCTTCGAGCATGCGCGACACCGGGATGCCGGTCCACTTGGACACGATTTCCGCGATCTCTGTTTCGGTCACCGAATTGCGCACCAATTGGTTGGGTTTCTGCTCGACCTCCAGCGCCTTCGCCAGTTTTTGTTCCAGCGCGGGGATGCGGCCATACTGCAGCTCCGACATGCGCGCCAAATCCTGTGCCCGCCGCGCCGTGTCGAGATCTTGCCGCGCGCGCTCCAATTCCTCCTTGATGTGCGCGGCGCCTTGGACCGTGGCCTTCTCAGCCTTCCATATTTCCTCCAGGTCGGAGTATTCCTTCTCCAAAGCCTTCAGTGTGTCGTTGAGCATGCCCAGCCGCTTGCGGGAGGCCTCGTCGGTCTCTTTCTTCAGCGCCTCGCGCTCGATCTTGAGCTGAATGATGCGCCGGTCCAGTTTGTCCAGCGCCTCGGGCTTGGAGTCGATTTCCATGCGGATCAGCGAGCCCGCCTCATCGATCAGGTCGATTGCCTTGTCGGGCAGCTGCCGGTCGGCGATGTAGCGATGCGACAGAGTGGCCGCCGCCACGATGGCGGGATCGGTGATTTCGACCCCGTGATGCACTTCGTAGCGCTCTTTGAGGCCGCGCAAGATGGCAATGGTGTCTTCCACCGACGGCTCATCCACCAGCACCTTTTGAAAGCGGCGCTCGAGTGCCGCATCTTTCTCGATGTATTTGCGATATTCATCGAGCGTGGTCGCGCCCACGCAATGCAGTTCGCCGCGCGCCAACGCGGGCTTGAGCATATTGCCCGCGTCCATTGCGCCCTCGGCCTTCCCGGCACCCACCATGGTGTGCAATTCGTCGATGAACAGAATGACCTGGCCTTCTTGTTTCGCCAAGTCGTTGAGAACGGCTTTCAGCCGCTCCTCGAATTCACCGCGGAATTTGGCACCGGCAATGAGCGCGCCCAAGTCGAGCGAGAGAATGCGCTTGTTGCGCAACCCTTCAGGCACCTCATTGTTGACTATGCGCTGCGCCAAGCCCTCGACGATCGCGGTCTTACCCACGCCTGGCTCGCCGATCAGCACCGGATTGTTCTTGGTGCGCCGCTGCAGGACTTGAATGGTGCGGCGAATCTCGTCATCGCGCCCGATGACCGGATCGAGCTTGCCCTGGGTCGCTCGCTCCGTGAGATCGATGCTGTACTTTTCGAGCGCCTGGCGATTCTCTTCAGCGCCCGCATCATCCACCTTGGCGCCGCCGCGCACTTCTTCGATGGCCTTTTCCAAGGCCGCGCGTGTTGCGCCGTTCGCCTTCAACAGACGGCCGAGTTCGCCCCGATCGTCGCAGGCCGCCAACACGAACAGTTCGCTGGAAATGAATTGATCGCCGCGCTGCTGCGCCAGCTTGTCCGTCACATTCAACAGTTTGTTGAGATCGTTGCCGAGCAGCACTTCACCGCCGGCCCCCTCGACCTTGGCAATCCGGTCCAGCGCACCGGCCAGATCCGAGCGCAGTTTCGGCACTTGAACGCCGGCCTTCTCCAGCAAGGGTCGAGCCGTGCCGCCCTGTTGATCCAGCAGCGCCGCCATGAGGTGCACCGGCTCGATGTACTGATTGTCGCGACCTACCGCCAGGGACTGGGCATCGGCCAGTGCCTGCTGGAATTTAGTCGTCAGCTTGTCCTGTCGCATAGGTAACCCTTGAGAAAACGCTCGGAATGCTCACGAAATGGGGATGGAAAACCGCTAATTCAACAGTTTTTTCTCACGCTTCCCGCCAAACGAGCGTGGCTTGCCGACCCGTCACGCCGTCACGCCGATGCGAGAAGTAGCGATCGGCACGTGCGTAAGTGCATTCGCCGCCCCCGAAGATGCGGCCTATACCGAGATGCGCAAGTTGCCTGCGCGCCAGCATCGGCAAATCCGCCATGAACTTGCCCCCGGCGTTCACTTTGAAGGCATCGCCCGCTGCCGGATCACCGCGCAAAAACGCCTCGCGGACCTCCCCGCCGACTTCGAAGTGCGACGGGCCAATAGCCGGTCCCAGCCATGCGACCAGGCGCTCGGGCTGG
>DATHFB010000061.1:0-2053 GCA_035318305.1 Steroidobacteraceae bacterium
CCTACGTACTCAACGCGGTTCAGGTCGTTTGGTGCACATAACATTAGCTTAATTCCGCAGGGCTGCATTGAACATGACATAGGCTGTTCGGCCCGGCGCGGGCTCGAAAAACCGCGTGTTGGTCTCATTCACGATCACAGAACCTACATATGCTCTATTTGCGAGATTATCAATGCGGGCGAATTCGCTGAATCGCCAATGCTTTGACTGCTGCTCAAACCCGGCACGCCAATTGGCCACCCAATAACCTGCCGCCGCGTCCGTGTTGCGGTCGTCGGCATAGATTTTTCCGCGCCCCAGCGTCTCCAGGGTGGTCGAAAAGCCCAACGGGCTATAACTCCACGTGAGTCCCAAGTACACGGAATTCTGCGCAACCGCAGGGAGGAAATTTCCGGCGGCCACAGGCAAGTAATTGGCGGGCGGCGGCCCGCTCGGATTGCTGAGCGGATTGCACGGCGCCGCTACGCAGGTGAAATACGGCTGCGCCACCACCGCGCGGATATAGGTATAGGCGAATCGAGCGCTGAATCCGCCGGCCCAGTCGGCACTCGCTTCGAGTTCCAGACCGCGCCTGCTGGTCTCGCTGATATTTTGATTCACGGTGCGTCCGCCGGAGTTTTGCAGCACCGCCAGTTCATCGACGGTTTTAATGTAGAACGCCGCCAGATTGGCGTGCACGTGGGCGTTGCCCGCTTTGATGCCGGCTTCGTAGTTGTCGCTGCGCGCCGGCTTCAATCCGAGATTCAGTCCGGGAACACTGCCATCCACGGAGCGATACGCCAAATCATTCAAGGTCGGAGTCTCGAATCCCTTGCCATAGGATCCATAAAAATTGATGGCGTCGGTTGCCCGAAACGTCACTCCCGCGACCGGGTTGACTGCTGAGTATCGAACCTCGCTGCTCGCCGCATCGAGCACGGCCAAGTGTCCATGCGAACTCACGTCGACGAGACTGTTGCGCACCCCTGCGATAATTCGCCAGCGCGCCGCCGGGTCCCACTGCGCTTGCAGATATTGATCGAAATCGTACACATGATTGGCCTCGTCGCGGCGCAGCGCCCCTTGCACTCCCAAATCCGAGCCGATGAAATTCAGATACCCTTTGCGCGCTTCCGCCAGATCGTCATAGTTCACGCCGGCGACGAGCAGCAGGGGCGTGCCGCCAAGCATGCGCTGATCCGTCATATGCAGATCGACGCCCCAATACGCCCGATCCAAATCGATCTCACCCCCGGGATATAGCGGCGCTGCCTGTTGCGTCGCCTGCGGTATCGCTTGAAACTGGGTCGTCGCACGATGTCCGGTGTAAACGCTGGCGGACAAATCATCGGCGGCGCTGAAGTGATTTTCGTAAACCGCGCCCACTTGTTCTTGCGCCAGCGACTTGCGGGTGTTGTACGCCACGGCGTTCACACCGGCCTGGGTGGGATCGGCGGCGAGCTGCGCGCGCGTAAGGCCCAAGGGATCTTGCACAAACGGCGATTGCACGGCGTTGGCAACCACCGTTAATTTCGACGTATCGCTCAAGGCTCCGCTCGCCTTCGCGTTGAAAAGATTGCGCTCCGCATTGCTGTGGACACGATAGCCGTCGGTTTGAAAGTGCGATGCGTCGACCACGTAATTGACGAGGCCGCTATCGCCCGTCGTTTTCAGTGCATAGCGCTGCGTATTGAACGTGCCGTACTCGGCAGTGCCGCCGAGAGAATAGCCGGGCTTGGCGTCCTCGGTAAAAATCGCGATGACGCCGCCCGATGAGTTGCCATACAAGGCCGAGAAGGGGCCGCGCAGGACTTCGATATGATCCGCAGATCCTAAATCAAATTGCGAAAATTGCCCTTGACCGTCGGGCATGGTTCCGGGAATCCCGTCGGAATACAGCCGCACCCCGCGAACGCCGAAACTGGATCGGGCTCCGAACCCGCGCACCGATAGCTGCAAGTCCTGCGCATAATTTTGCCGGCTTTGTGCCGATACGCCGGGCACCGTCATCAGCGACTCCGACAGATTGACCTGCAGCTGCCCGCTGCGAATGGTGGCGGCATCGATCCTATCG
>DATHFB010000062.1:0-11146 GCA_035318305.1 Steroidobacteraceae bacterium
GCCGCTGCCGCCGATCCCGCATTGGCCGCGGCGGTCGCGAGCCCCGCACGCCCTGCCGCCGCAGTAGCGCGCGATAAGGCACGCCATCCCGTCGAGGAGCTGACGTTTTTTGGAATCACTCCGAAAATGAACGTGGTGGAGTTGTGGCCCGGCGGCGGCTACTGGACGGACATTTTAGGCCCTTATCTTGCGCCAAGCGGTCACTACACCATTGCATTGCCAGCGCCCGGCGGTGAGGAGAATGCAGGAGTGGCGCGTTTCCGCGCGCGCATCGCGGCGGAAAAGGACCGGCTCGGCACGATTCATGAAACTTACCTGGGCTCGGGGCACTTCGATATCGCTCCGCCCGGCTCGGCCGATCTCGTGCTCACCTTTCGCAATCTACACAACTGGATGGGCGAAGGTTATGCCGACCAAGCGTTGGCGGCATGCTTCACGGCACTGAAACCCGGCGGCATACTCGGCATAGAAGAACATCGCGGCCGCAACGACGTGGCACAGGACCCGAAGGGTGAGAACGGTTACGTGCGCCAAGACTATGCGATCGCGTTGGCGAAGAAGGCGGGATTCGTGCTCGTCGGGTCTTCAGAAATCAACGCCAATCCCCGCGATACGAAGGATTGGCCCAAGGGTGTTTGGACGCTGCCGCCCAGCTTTGCGGAGGGTGATAAGGACCGCGCTAAGTATGCCGCCATCGGCGAGGCGGATAATTTCGTACTGAAGTTCCAAAAACCGCGCTGAGGCGCCGAGCCTAAGAACTATCAGGCGGTCTTTACTTCCGATAGACCCAATTCCTTGACCATGTGGTCGCGCATGGCGAACTTCTGCACCTTTCCGGTAATGGTCATCGGAAATTCGGAGACGAAGCGAATATATCGCGGGATTTTATAGTGGGCGATTTGGCCTTTGCAGTACTCGCGGAATTCTTCTTCGGTGCTGCTCGTTCCCGGCTTTAATTGAATCCACGCACAGACCTCTTCGCCGAACTTGATGTCCGGTACCCCGCACACCTGCACCGCCAGCACCTTGTCGTGCCGATACAAGAACTCCTCCACCTCGCGCGGGTAGATGTTTTCGCCGCCCCTGATGACCATGTCTTTCAAGCGCCCGGTCACGTTGCCGTAGCCCTGCGCATCGATGACGCCGAGGTCTCCGGTATGCATCCAGCCGGCGTCATCGAGAACATCGCGAGTCTTCTCCGCATCATCCCAGTAGCCTTTCATGACGGAATAGCCCCGGGTATGTATCTCGCCTTGTACCCCGCGCGGCACGCACCGTCCTTGCGGATCGACCACCTTGACTTGGACATGCGGGTGCACGCGACCGACGGTCGACACGCGCCGCTCGAACGAATCGTCTCGGGCGGTTTGAAAGCTCACAGGGCTCGTTTCCGTCATGCCGTAGCAATTCGTAATCTCGGTAAGATTCATGCTGCTGATCACGCGCTTCATGACTTCGACGGGGCACGGCGAACCCGCCATGATTCCAGTCCGCAGACTCGACAGGTCATAACGCGCAAATTCGGGGGCTTCCAATTCAGCAATGAACATGGTGGGTACGCCATAAAGGGCGGTTGCCCGCTCTGCATCGACGGTCTCCAATGTTTTCACCGCATCGAAACCCTCGGCCGGGTAAATCATCGCCGCTCCATGCGTGATGGCGCCGAGATTTCCCATGACCATGCCGAAGCAATGATATAGCGGCACGGGAATGCAGATTCGATCACGTTCCGTCAGCCCAATCCCGCGACCGACGAAGTAACCGTTATTCAAAATGTTGTAGTGACTTAGGGTTGCTCCCTTCGGCAGACCCGTAGTTCCGCTGGTGAACTGAATATTGATGGCCTCATCCGGCTGCAAGTCCGAGCCAATCTGATCGAGACGCTCGCGATCTGATTGCGTTCCCAGCTGCAGCACTTCATCAAAATTGAGGCATCCGGCGCTATGCGCGCGCCCTAACCGGATGATCATTTTGAGCTGCGGCAACCTCGCGCTGATCAGTCTACCGGGAGCGCAGCTATCGAGCTCCGGCGCCAAGGCGCGAAGCATGGCGAGATAGTCGCTGCTTTTGAGCCGTTCTGCCGTGATGAGTGCGCGGCAGCCTACTTTCTTGAGGCAAAACTCCAATTCGGACAGGCGATACGCGGGGTTGATATTCACCAGAATCAGACCCGCCTTGGCGCTGGCGAATTGGGTCACGGTCCATTCGGCGCAGTTCGGCGCCCAAATTCCTATCCGATCACCCGGATTCAACCCCAGCGACAGCAGCCCGGCGGCGAGCAAATCAACGCGGCGTTTGAGTTCCGCATAGCTCCACCGAACCTGCTGTGAGGGGACAACGAGCGCATCGCGCTGAGCAAATCGATGCGCAGTTTCGTCGAATGTCCTACCGATGGTTTCGTATTTCAGGGGCACGTCACCGGCGCCTTCGACGAAACTTAGATTCACTTGATGCCCCCCGCCCTTGAAGTTGCATTGTACCGCCACCACTGTTCATTCGGATGAACTCTGTCCGGAACGTTCGCCGCCTCCTCTTGCGTCCTCTCTGGTTGTTTCTCGCACTGCCGGGTTATGTGGGCTGGCGGCTGCTATCGGCGATGTCGCTCGGCCCTGTTGTCATAACCGCGGGTATCGTCCTATTGGTGGCTTTTTGCCTGTTTATTCCCGTCTCCATGCGAGCGCGGAGCATGCTCGATCGGAAGCTGGCTGACCGTATGTCCTGGGTGGGCCTCACGGCGATGGGATTTTTCTCTTCTCTTTTCGTGCTAACGCTGCTCCGCGACCTCGTGCTGGCGGGCACACATCTGTTCATGTCCAGCGAACAAGCGCGGTACTGGATGGCACCGAGTGCTCAAGCGGCATTGTTTCTCGCTCTTTTCATGACGGTGGCCGGGTTGATCATCGCGCGGCGCAGACCCGGCATCGTCGAGGTGCGCATTCCGGTGCTCGGTCTACCGCGTGCCTTGCATGGCTTTTCGATCGCGCAAATCAGTGACGTGCACGTGGGCCCGACGATCAAACGGGGATTCGTCGAAGGGATCGTTCGCCGCGTCAATGATTTGAACGCAGACTTGATCGCGGTGACGGGAGACCTGGTCGATGGCTCCGTGCAGCAGCTGTCGGTTCATACCGCGCCGTTGGCTGGACTGGCCGCGCGCCACGGCGCCTTCTTTGTCACCGGCAATCACGAGTACTACTCCGGAGAGCGCGCATGGACCGAGGAGATTCGGCGTCTCGGCATGCACGTGCTCAAGAATGAACATGTCGTCCTGCAGCACGACGGCGCATCGGTGGTGCTCGCCGGTGTAACCGACTACAGCGCCCATCACTTCGATCCCGCGCAGCGCAGCGACCCTGCGGCTGCGTTGAGTGGCGCACCGGCCGATGCCGGGGCAAAGATATTGCTTGCCCATCAACCAAGCTCGGCGAGCGCCGCCGCCAAGGCAGGTTTCGATGTGCAGATTTCCGGTCACACGCACGGCGGACAGTTCTGGCCTTGGAATCTATTCGTGCGTTTCTTCCAGCCCTTCACCGGCGGCCTGCATCGATTGAAGAACTTGTCGATCTACGTGAGCCGCGGCACCGGCTATTGGGGACCGCCGAATCGTTTCGGAGTTCCGTCGGAAATTACGCGCATTCGCTTGGTGCCCGCGGCTCCATAAGCCAAGCAGGCATCGAGCGGTGGTAGGCGCCGCACATCGCGGCGAAGTACACAACCTGCTACTCTCTGCCGAGGATCGGGCCTGTCACGGCATGCAATGACCATCTCGTTTTCTTCTATTCAGGCGACGGTGACTGACCCGCTTTTTCTGGCGGGAATCGTGATCGTCGCCGGCTTTTTCGCCGCCCGCTACTGGCGGACGCGCAGTTCCCTGGCGGTTTTTCTTACACAGCTTTTGGTCTTTCTGATCCTCACCGGCCTGCTGCTAGCCGGCGGCGTCGTTCCCTATCGCCCCGGCATGACGATCGGGGCCGAACCCAAGCGCCTCTTCGTCGGCGCACTCGAAGTCATGTGGTGGCTGGGCGCTGCATGGCTCGCGGCCGGCTTCTTGCGTGCGTTCGTCGTGTTGGGACGACAGCCGCGCGAATCGAAACTGGTTCAGGATTTGTTGGCCGCTCTCATCTATCTCGCGGCAACTTTCGCAATCGTTGCCGATGTCTTCGACCTGCCGGTGAGAGGTCTGCTGGCGACCTCCGGCGCTTTGGCGATCATCATCGGTCTGGCGCTGCAAAGCTCTCTCGGCGATGTGTTCTCCGGCATCGTTCTCAATATCGAGCGCCCTTACCGCGTCGGCGACTGGATCATTATCGACGACAGCATTCAGGGTAGGGTGATCGAAACCAATTGGCGCGCAACTCACATTCTGACCGGAAACCAAGATGTGGCGATCATCCCTAACAGCGTCATTGCGAAGTCCAAGCTGGTGAATTGCAGCACGCCGACCAAGACTCATGGCGCCAGTATCCGCATCAAATTGGAGCCCTCGCTGACGCCTGCCGCCGGCTGCAACTTGTTGAAGGAAGTGCTTCTCGGCAGCACGCATATCCTGCGCGCGCCCGAGCCCAGCGTCACCGTCAAGGATCTCAGCGCGGAAATGATCGATTTCGAGCTGTCGTACTCGGTTGCGGATGTCAGCATCGTCGATATGGCGCAAAATGAACTCTTCGACCGGATCTACCGGGCGGCAGCCGCTGCCGGAACCAAATTTGCGCCGCGCCTCTCTAGCTCACCCAGAAAAGCCGCTTCGGAGGATAAGGCGGAGCCGGGAATTCCCGAACGTCTGCTTGCTGGAATATCGCTTTTCTCGACTTTGACCGCGGACGAAAGAGCTAAGTTGGCCGCGCAGATGCAGCGAAAGGATTACAAACCGGGCGAGTTGATCGCCGGCACCGGTACGGTATTGCAGTCCTTATGCATCATCAGTTACGGCGTTCTCGTTGGATCGACGGAGGAAAATGGACGAAAGATCGAGGTAATCCGACTGGTGCCGGGAGACTATTTCGGCGAGATCGGACTGCTTACCGGTGCGCCGCTGAACGGCGAACTTACCGCCCTCACCCGGGCCGTGATTTATGAGATATCCAAGCAAGCGCTCTCCCCGCTGCTCAAGGCCCGTCCCAGCATGGCCCAGGAGTTGAGCGAAATCCTGGCCAGCCGGCAGCTTGCGAATCGCACGGTGCTCGGCCACCGTGAGAAGGACGAGCAAGCAACGGGGCCGACATTGGCGGATCGCGTCGCCGCCAATATCAGACGCCTGTTCTCGCTGCACTGATGCCAGGCCTTTTTATGCCGGTACTTGCGTTGAACTGCGGCTGCGCCTGATAGCAGACACCGAACGACGGCGCATTACATCCGGGAATAATGCGCTCGCGCAGAACGCGTGTCTGTTCATTTGGATGAACGGTCTTAAACCCTAGTTGAACGGTCGTATCGGTACGTGCGCGACATTGGGATCGTCACGCGCGAGCGACGCCGACTTAGGCTATCAATCTGTACCTTGAGCCCATTCAGCGACCTCGGGTGTCGCTCATCCCCGACATTGCTCAATTTGAGCCGAGCGTCACATCGCATGATTCAAGCCTGTGAAATCGTGCGTTGCGTGAGACAATTACTCTCACATACGGCAGCGCCTGCGTTCGACCTTGGCGACGCTTTCGATCCGAAAGCGCCAATCGTCACCGACCGGCCTGCAGCTCGGAGCCCCAATGGAGTTGGTTTCGGGTTTCATATCAGCATGAGGAGACAAGCATGGCTTCGCAAACTCGCCAACTCGGTTTTTTTGCATTGCTCGCGGCGACTGCACTCGGTCTTGCCGCCTGCGGCGGCGGCAGCACCGCTGACATGGGTCAGATGAAATTGGCGGTGGCCGACGCCCCTGTCGATGGCGCCCAAGCAGTAGTGGTGAAATTTACCGGCGTCGAACTTACCGCCAATGGCGGCAACCCGGTCACGATTACTTTCCCTCAACCCAAGACCATCGATCTGCTCAACCAAAGCGGGACGGCATCGGCGGTGCTATTCGACCAGCCGATCCCTGCAGGTAAGTACGGCCAGATTCGCCTGGTAGTGGTAGCGGATGGCGATCCGAGCAACTCCTACATGACGCTCTCCGACGGAACGATGCACGGCTTGCAGGTGCCGGACACCAACGGCCTGAAGCTCGTTTCCGGCTTCACCGTCCCCAGCAGCGGCGTGGTGGACTACACCATCGACTTCGACCTTCGCAAGGCCATCACGTGCCCGACGGGACAAGCTCCGGCATGCACTCTCAAGCCCGCGGAGAGACTGGTCGATAACACCACGGTGGGCAATATCCAGGGTGTGGTGGATAACACACTGGTGCCCACCGGATGCACGCCCGGCGTCTATCTGTACGGCGGCACGGTGACTGCGCCCGAAGACATGGATAGCACGGCTGCCTCGAGTGATACCAACCAGCCGCAATCCTCCAAGGTGCCCGTCGCGAATTCCCAGCCGCCGTACTACTACCAGTTCACGTTTCTACCGCCCGGAACCTATACCGTGGCATTCACATGCCAGGCCGCTCTAGACAATCCCGATCAGGCCGACAGTGCCGTGACGTTCAACCCGGTCAAATCCGGAATCACCGTCGCGGCTATGCAGACAGTGACAGTAGATATCCCGTGAGTTTCCCTGTGAATTTTAACGCCTGTAGTGGATCCCGCCGAAGATTTCCTGGCGGCCTCTGGCGAGGAGAGTATCAAAGTATGAAAAAAATCCTGTGTGCGGCTGTGCTCGGCGCGTGTGTGGCCCCGGCGTTTGCCGCCGATGTGGGTGTGTCGATCAGCATCGGCCAACCCGGCTTCTACGGGCAGATCGATATTGGCAACGTCCCGCAGCCGCAGTTGGTTTTCCGGCAACCCGTCGTGATCCAGCGGTCGCCGGAGTTTGTTTCCGCCCCGCCGATCTACCTGCACGTGCCGCCGGGGCACGAGAAACACTGGGGTAAGCATTGCGCGAGGTACAACGCCTGCGGCCGGCCGGTCTACTTTGTGCGAGACGACTGGTACAACAACGAATACGTGCCGCGTCACCAGCACGGGGGCGGCGATCACGGCGGTGGTCATGAGCATGATCGGGGTCATGACAATGATCATGGGCATGACAAAGATCATGGGCATGACAAAGAGCACGGCCATCAGGACAAATGAATTGAGCGCTGGCCCGATGGGCCAGCAGGCGCTCGAGCGAAAGTTCATTGCGCGCAATGTCGAGACAAATGAATAAGCGTTTCGCAGTTCTTGCCATCGACGCTTTAGTTTTCATTTCGCGCCTCGATACCGAGCGTAGCATTCACCAAGTCTCGAAGAATAAGCCGACAAACCGAATCATTGTCGTCCCCCGGACGGCGCGCCGCCTTCAGCAGGCAAGGCAATCTGCAGGGCGGCAAGCAACTGCCCCATTCCCGCGAAAACGCCGAAAACGCTGGTCAGTTCGGTATATTGTCCGGACAGGAAAGTCAGACGGGCGTTGAAATATTCGTTCTCTGCGTTCAGCAGATCGAGCAGCGTGCGCTGCCCTATGCTGAACTGCTTGCCGTAGGCCGCACGGGTGGAATCGCTCGATTCGACATACTGCTGCAGCGAAACCAGACGATCGCGCGTGGTAACGTAGGCGTTTAAGGCTATTGACAGGCTTTCCTCGATCTGGCGGTGGGTACGGTTGAGCACTTCGTTCGCTTCGTGAACCTGATGTCTGGCTGCTCTCACTCCCGCTGAGTCGGCGCCCCCGTGCGACAGGTTGTAGCGCACCCGCAGCATCACGGTCATGTCGTTGCTGGGTCCTTGCACAATATCGCTGCTATGGTTGGCCGCGAATTCCAGATCGAGCCGTGGCCAAAGCGCCGCCTTAGCAACTCCCAGCTGAGCCTCGGCGGCTGCCACGTCCGCTTGCGCGGACTTGATGGTCGGATTGTAGGCCAGCGCCGTCTCCAGCGCCAGGTTTTCGCTGCGTGGCAGATCCTGCTCCAGCGAGGGGGGCTTAAGCAGACTTCGTGGCGCTGCGCCGACTAGGCGTAGGTACGTAGTGGTGGCATCCTTCAGATTGCTCTGCTCGCTCCTCAGATTGACCTTCGCCAGAGCCAGGCGTCCTTCCGCCTGATCAAGGTCGGCACGCTGGCCGACCCCGCTTTCGCTCCGGAGCTTGATGTGATCGTAGATGCGCTGGTGAACCTCCAGACTGTCGACGGCGGCGGCCACGGTCTCCTGGCGGCGTAAAACGTCCAGATACACCCCCGCCACGCGCAGGGCGAGATCCTCTGCCGTAGCCGCGACATCGTAGGCGGAAGAATCAACCTGCGCCCGACGACGCGCCACTTCACTCTTCACGCCAAAACCATCGAACACCATCTGGGACAAGACAACGCTGCTCTCGCGGCGGGTAGACGTCGTATCGCTCAGCCCCAATAGACGGGCATTGATATCATTGAGCCGCTCACGCCCCGCTCCTGACAGCAAATCAACCCGCGGCCGGTAACCGCCCTGCGCCTGTTTGACCCCTTCGTCGGCCGCGAGTCGGCGATCGGTGGTGACCAGCACTTCTGGGTTGGTCTGCACGGCCTGCTCGACAGCCTCTTTCAGGGATTGCGCGTCCACATACGGCACTTCAGCAGCGGCGAGCCACACCAGCGCGAGCACTGGCCAGAATCTGTTATTTCTCATTTACGCTTCCCGGTAACCAGGCATACCGCGTCACCCGACATCGGGCCAAACGGCAGAACGCCTGATGGTTGGTTTGGAACTTCGTGGTCGAAGGGGCGATGCTACGAGAGAAGGAAAGACGCCGAAGCATGGGCACCCCCATCTTCCTCATTGCGTCGAGCTCCGTTTACATCAGGTTCGGTAGGCGCCGGCGTGAACACACGATCGAACATGCTGCCAAGCATCTTGCGTGACACCCAGGCCTCGCCCCCATCGACCCCACGCACCGCTCGCAGCAACTGAAATCGCAAAGTTTCGCGGGTCAGAAAGCCCCCGGCACCGCTAGCCAGAGCCAGCATGAGGCGATCTTCGTGAATGGTGCCATCGGTCAGCAGAACCACGAGTGTCTCCGGGCAAATCCGACGCAGCGTTATCAGTAGAGAACAACCCGAGCGTACCGCCAGGCTGTAGCTGCACAGCGCGATGCGCGGTTTGGCCCTGATGGCGGTGGCTATAATGTCTTCGCTCGTTGTCGCAGGCGCCACCACACAGATGCCCTGCTCATGCCGAAGCAGGCGCTCGCACGCTGCGGCCTGTGCTCGGTCCCAATCGGCGATGGCAACAGTAATGGGTTGCACAGCGATATCCGCCTCACTTCAGGGACCGGTGTGAATATGGCCATTCGCCAGTAGCGTATTGAGATCCAGGTTCGTCGCGCCCTGCAGGATCGCGGTGTCTTGGAACGAATAACTGGACCCGGCACCATCGCGGTCCACGCTGATGATAGTGTTCCCGCCGCTTTCCCTAAGGTTGATGAATGCCGACGGTGTGGCCGCGTTGTACCCGATCAACAGGTCCGCAATGTCGAGAATGTCGCCGCCCGAAGCAGTAGCGGCGGTGCCGTTGAAATCGGTGATCGTATCAACCGCGGCAGCATCGGTCTTCAGAAACACGAAGGTATCGCTGCCGATTCCGCCAGTCATCGTATCGGCTCCTGAGCCGCCGACCAGGATATCGTTGCCGGCGCCGCCGTTGATTACGTCGTTTCCGTCCCCGCCTTTAAGCACGTCATTCCCGGACGATCCGGTCAGCGTGTCAGCGAAATTCGTGCCGATGACACCTTCCATGTTGCTGTAAGTATCGCCAACCGAAGTACTGAGCCCAATCGAGGAGAGGTTGACGTTGGTACTGGCGGCACTATTCACCAAGGTGAAATTAATCCCCGCAGTACCGTCCGAAAGGTCTAGCAAATCCACACCACCGGCACCGTTTATAGTGTCGTTGCCTGCACCCCCGCGGATAATGTCGTCAGCGCTCGATCCGGTAAGGGTGTCGTTGAAAGCTGAGCCGATCACACCCTCGATGTTCGAGTAGGTATCGGCGCCTAGTCCGCCTGCCAAAGCGCCAGTGCTATGAGTGCCCGCGCTCTGATCCAAGGTGAAAATGACCCCGGCGGTGGCATCGGCAAAACTGATCAGATCAGTCCCCAACCCACCGTTGATCGTGTCGTTACCGGCCCCGCCTTGAAGGATGTCATTTCCGGCGCCACCAATGAGCGTGTCGTCGGCCGCACCGCCGAGGAAAATGTCCGGCGCACTGCCACCGGTCAGGGAGTCGGTGTTGCTCCCGCCGTCCAGATAAGCAGCCTGGTAGTTATCGCCGGATAGAGTGGATACGTTAATGGTGGAACTTCCATTGGTGGAAACAATATTCACTGTCACTGTTTCCGTATCTATACCCCCGGCACCATCCGAAAGCGTGTAGGTGAAGGATTCCGTACCGGTGTTTTTGCTGTCGAAGGTAATGGAGCCGTTTGCATTCAAGAGCAAATTGTCGATCCCGCTCGTCGCACCACTCACAGCCGTAATCGCAAGGGATGCCCCATCGATGTCGGTGTCGTTGGCAAGCAGAGCATCTACCGGGATAACAATTCCGGTAGTGGTGCTGGAAACGTACACCGAGTCATGGGTTGCCACTGGCGGATCGTTGACGGCGACCACGGTAATGTTCACGGTGTCGTTATCCGAAAGCGCGCCATCGCTGGTATTAAGTTGTAGCGACGCATTGCCGTTATAGTTGGCGTCGCCCTTGAAACTCAACCCGTTCAACGCAGTGTTAATCGCCGCGTCAGTGCCACTGAAAGTCATCGTGGCATCTGTGGTGCCGTCGCCCGTGGTGAACGCCAACCCTGCAGTACCATTGAGCGTGATTGCGCCGTGAGCCGCGGTCAACGTAACCGTGTGACTTGTGTTGTCCACGTCGGAAATGCTGATCTGGTTGCCGTTGGCGGCACTAAACACCTTGACGGTATCCTCATTGACGGACTGCGCAGCCGGTACGGTGTTCACCGGCACGTCGTTGGTGCCGTTGATGGTGACCGTGATCAGCTGGCTGGCGGTGCCGTCGGAGGAGACCGCGGTGAAGCTGTCGGTGAGCGATTGGCCGGCGCCCAGCTGCTGGATCGCCGTCTGCGTGTTGTCGGCGCT
>DATHFB010000063.1:0-26858 GCA_035318305.1 Steroidobacteraceae bacterium
GAAGGGTTGGCAGCGAGAGGGGCGTCTGCGGTGTTGCGCGGCTTGGCCGTGGAGCCCGCCACGGCCTGCGCCGCGCGCCTTGCATCCGCTCCCTCGCGCTGCCAACGCGGCTCACGCTGAATACTCAGACAGGCTCCTAGCTCAAGAGTGCCCGCATCGCGGCGACCAACGCCAATGGCTGGTCCACCGGGACATGATGGTAGGCCGATGGAATCACGATGGGTCCGCGGCCATTGCGCAAGGCCTTGCCGATCCGCTGCGCCAATTCAGGCGGAACCACGGCGCTGAATTCCCCGGCAATGAAATCCACCGGCACCTGCATTTCTTTCAGCAACTCGCCTTCCGCAACTTGTTCCCAGTCGATATTGCTCAACAGCGCCTCGTCATACTTCCAGACGAAGCCGTCGCCTTGACGCTTGATCGAGTGTACGGCGAGGTGCCGCATGATGCGCGGCAGGATCGGCGGCTCATCGGGAATGAACCGGAACCGATCGCAGGCGGTTTCAAGATCCGAATAAACCTTTTTGGGACGCGGCGCAAATCGATGCCGCGTGGTCTGGTCGGCAAACCCAATGTTGGAATCGATGACCAGCGCTCGCTCGAGCAGCTGCGGGTACTGATGTGCCGCGAGCACGGTGATGCGGCCGCCGAAGCTGTGACCGATCAGCGTGACTGTCTTTGAGCCCGTCATCTCGATCACCGCCTGCACTTCAGCGACGAACGTGGCGCGGGTGTACTTGAGTCTCGAGCTGCTGTCGCCCATGCCGGCGAAATCAATGGCAATGACGCGATAATCGTCAGCGAACCAGGGCGCGATGAAGTCCCACCAATGCGCGTGGCCGCGGAACCCGTGCAGCAGCAGCAAAACTCGCGGGTTCGACCGGTCGCCCCACTCCAGGTAGTGCGTCCGATGCTCACCCGTCATCAATTGCCCGGATCGCCCAGGCGTGTCGATCATTCGTTGTACCCAGTCGTCGGCGACCGGCGCAGTCTTCTCTTCGGGGCTCAAACATTACTCCGGCGGCGCCGATCGGCGTATGCGCATTATGCCAGGCGTTGCCCCAGCCGACTTAGCCAGATGCCGGATGTTGGACTAGAATCGGGGAGTTCGATCACCGGAGAATGCCATGCTGAAATCCGTTCCTGCCGGCGACGCCGCGTCCCGTTACTCTCCAGAAGAGTGGGCCATTCGCGTCGATTTGGCGGCCGCGTATCGGCTGGTCGCGCACTTTCACTGGGACGACCTGGTGTTCACGCACATAACCGCGCGCGTGCCGGGGCCTGAGCACCATTTCCTGATCAACCCGTACGGCATGATGTTCGATGAGATCACGGCCTCGAGCCTGGTCAAGATCGACATGCAGGGTAACAAGGTAAGCGAGAGCCCATGGCCGATCAATCCGGCGGGCTTCACCATTCACAGCGCGATTCACGCAGCCCGTCACGATGTCGAGTGCGTGCTGCACACGCATACCTTGAATGGCGTGGCCGTGTCGGCTCAAAAAAATGGCGTGTTGCCGCTATCACAGCAATCCATTTTCGTCCTGCAAAATCTGGCCTACCACGACTACGAGGGTGTCGCGCTGCGCGACGACGAGAAGCCGCGGTTGGTCGCAGACATGGGCAAGAAGAACTACCTCATGCTGCGCAATCATGGCCTGCTGACGGTCGGACGCAGCGTCGCCGAAGCCTTCCAGTTGATGTATACGTTCGAAGCCACCTGCGCCATTCAGGTCCGTGCGCAAGCCGGCGGCGGCGAGCTCATTGCGATTCAACAAGGCATCATCGATACCGCGATGGAACAGGCGCGAGTGGTATCGAACAACATGGGTCCCCACATGCTGGTCTGGCCGGGCCTCTTGCGGCGTCTGGATCGAATCGATCCGTCGTATCGCACCTGACTTTCCCGGCTGGTCGGCCGCCGAGCTCAAGCTGAGCGCCTGCCGGGCGAAAAAAAGCCCCCTTTAAGAGGGGGCCTTTTGGAGTTCCGACGATCCGAGGTTCTGCGACCCCTTTTTAGATTGAAGTTACTTCAGCCGATACTGCACTTCGATGCCGTAGGTGCGAGGCGGCGTTAATCTCAACTCCTGGTCGCAGTAGTAGGGGGACGGCCCATTGAAGCCGCAGGCCTTTGTACCCGCTGCGGGCGTGGTCACGGCAAAAGCCCCGACATCGTCATACCCCAGCTTGTTTTGCAGGTTCTTGATGTAGCCGAAAATCGTGAAGCGATCCGCCGAATCGTTCCACGATAAGCGCATGTCCACCTGGGTGTATTCCGGTGCGGTGAAGTACTGCTCGCTGAAAATACTGTCGTGTGTCTTGTCCTTCCAGATATAGCTGACCGAATAGTTCAATGAACCGGGCGTGAAGCGCCAGGTGTAGTTGGCATTAGCCGCAATCTTGCTGCGCGGCGATTCGGGCACGGTATTGCCGTTGGTATTCTCGAATGCCCCGCTGACCGTGTTTGCATAGCACGAAGAGGGCGTATTGGGCGGCGGGGTCGAACACGAACCCGCCTGACCTTTAATCGTGGCGCTCAAGTAGGAATAGTCCACCAGAAATTGCATATTCGCCCACGGCTGCCAAATCGTCTCGAATTCGGCGCCGTATGATTTCACCTTCGGTATGTTGACGATGGACGAAATGGTCGGGCCGCCGACGATCTGCGCCGGAAGGGTCAAAGGAATCTGCTTGTCCGTGTAGTTGTAGTAGAACAAGGCAGCGTTGATTTGGAATTGCTGGTTGAATGTTTCCTTGCCGCCCAACTCGATGGCATCGAGATGCTCGGGCAGCGACTCGGGATTGACGGAGATCGTGCTGGCATTGAAGCCGCCGGACTTGTAGCCGCGGCTGTACTTCAGATAAGCAAGCGAGTTGGGATCAGGCGTCCACTCAACTCCGAGGGTACCGGTGGGCGAGTGCCAGTTGGCGCCCAAGTCTCGCTTCCAGTTACCGTTGGCCAGCAGGTAGGGCGTGCCCCTGACGCCCGGGTACTGGCATCCGACGGGTTTGAAGCAATTGGCAATCGCCGGGTCGGAGACGGTGATGTCGTTGACGGGCGTAAACGCGCCCAATATGGCGGGAGGAGGAATGGCACCAAAGATATTGCCGAGACAGGCGGGAAGCCCGAAGCATAGCTCCCGATATTGTTCGCTGCCTTTGAGAATATCGTAGGTGTATCGCAATCCTGTGGTGAGCTTCCAAGTCGGCAGGAATTTCCAGTCGGTCTGCGCGAACGCCGCATAGGAGTTGTTGTGCATTGCCTGTTGCTGCGTGTAGATCGCCCGATCCGGATTCGGCGCGGCCGGCCCCGTCACCGTGATATTGGTCGGAGTTGCGAGTTGCGCTTGACCCGGCTCATACAAGGTCCCGGGGGTTTGAAAATTCCGTTCGTTGTATTGAAACAGACCGAGTATCCATTGCAGCGATGAATCACTGTGCGAGGTGATGTTGATTTCGTTGCTGAAGTACTTCTTGGTCTCCACATAGTGCGAAAACGTTTCTGGATGCACCGTGAGGGGCGGGCAATCAAATGCTCCGACCCCAGGAACCACGCAGGCATGCGTTCCGGGAATGACCGGAAATACATAAGAACTGATGGCCGTGTTGTCATAGTCGTTATAGAGACTGTAGTAGTACGTCGTGTAAGCACCCAAGTACTTCAGGTCAGCCGCCCAGGGCGTATGCCAGGTTAGCTGCGGAGTAACCTGGTAAGTCCGGCTGAGCTTGGCCGTATTGCCGTCGTCCTGGCAGTAAGTATTGATATTGTTGTTGGTCGGATTCGTCGCACAGACGGGGACATTCGGCGAGAAGCCGCCCGGAACCGTGGTGCCGAACGCGGCACCAGGCGACAGCGAATTCGCCGGATAGGGCGCATAATCGTAGGAACCGATAATTTGGGTGGGCGTACGATAGGCATCGGTGTAGCCCAACTGGTCAAATCTCATCCAAAATTCGACATCAGGCGTGATATCCCATTCAATCTGCCCTTCCCAATAGAAGAAGTTTCCTTTGCCCAAATTGCTGCTTTCCGTTTGGCCGTTTAAGAGGTTGCGGTAGTAGCCGTCATTTTGAGTGTTGCGGTAGCCGCCGAACTTGACCCGCATCGTGTCGCTGATCGGACCCGATATCATGCCTTCGAAATTGTGAACGCCAAAATTCCCGACCTTGGCTCGCACTTCGGCCGTCAATTCCTGCGTCGGGCGCTTCGAAATGGAGTTGATCGTGCCGGCGATGGCATTGCGGCCGTACAGGGTGCCTTGCGGGCCGCGCAGAACTTCAATTCGATCCTCAAACATTGCGTCGCCGGACGCTGCCACGACGCTGGAGTTGTAGACGCCGTCGGAATAGGTCGCGACACCGGGGTTGGTGGACAGGTTATTGGTCTCCCGGCCAACGCCGCGGATGAAAGCTCGGTCCAGCGACGTCGTGTACGCCAGGCCGGGCGTGAAATTCGTTATGTCCTGAATCGTTTCAATGCCGATAAGGTCGCGGGACTTTGAGGTGTAGGCCGAAATGGCGACGGGTACCGTCTCCAGGCTCTCGTTGCGCTTCTGCGCGGTGACGACGATTTCTTGAATTATGTTCTCGTCGCCGGGCGATGTAGCGGCTGCACCCGCTGGTGCCGGGGCGGGTGCCGCGAGCGCTGCCATTGAAAATGCCACGGACACTGCGCTTGAAAGCAACAGTGCCACTGTTCTTGTCGTCATTTTTAACTCCCCCCACAACGGCTAATAGACCGTTTGTCCACTAAAAAACCACTCCCATCCGCTCGCAACCGCGGTATTCCGCAAGCGCGCGGCTCAGCGATGCAACCCCATCGCCATAGCCTTTTCAGATAGTCGTCCCGCCTCATTTCGGTGCGCTAAATATTTTGAAGTCGCACCGCGGCACGCATTATTCGATTACTTGATATCGTAATGTCAATAGCGCGAGAACAAATGCCGTCACCACGTAGTGGAAAAGCCACGACGCCTCGGCGAGGTGTTTCCTTATGTCAGCTCAAGTTCTCGAACTGCATGCAGCCAAGCACGCAAAGTAAAATCCCTAGTGACATTTAAATTATTGATATATCATACAATAATGTAGTAATTCTGCGCTCTGCAGCGCAAAGCGACTGACGGGTGTCGGCGACGCGGGCGATGCGAGATCAATGCTGGGAAGTATCTCGCAGCTTCAGACTTACCTGCTCCGCGGCCGCCATGGCGCGCAGCAGATTTTCGCCCGCCAATTTCGCGATGTCCGCATCACTCCAACCTCGGCGCATCAACTCTTCGAGGAGCGCCGGGTAGCGATCGACGCCTTCGAGTCCCACCGGAGCGTCTGGAATGCCGTCGAAATCCGATCCCAGCCCTACATGATCGATGCCTGCAACCTGGCGAACATGTTCGATATGATCCGCCACTTGGGCGAGGGTGGTGATCGGCCTCGGATGCTGCGCTTCCCATTCGGCGAGCGCCGCTTTGGCGCGATCCGGTTGACCGATATAAAGGCCCGCATAGGGCGGACTGTTGAAGCGCGTCTGTTCCGCGGAGCGGTCGGCCTGCCATTGATTACGTGCCGTGGACACATAGCCGGGCGCGAAATTAACCATGACGACTCCGCCGTTCACCGCCAACGCCCGCAGAATATCGTCGGGCACATTTCGCGGATGATCATCGAGCGCCCGCGCCGAGGAGTGCGAAAAAATCACGGGAGCCTGACTCGCCGTCAGCGCCGCTTTCATGGTGTCCGGCGAAACGTGGCTCAAATCCACGAGCATGCCGACGCGATTCATTTCCTTCACCACGTCGATGCCGAAGGGAGTCAGGCCATGATGAGCGGGCGAGTCGGTCGCCGAATCCGCCCATGGGGTATTGGTCGTGTGAGTGAGCGTCATGTAGCGGGCGCCCGCGTCATACATCTGACGCAGCACGGCGAGAGAATTGTTGATCTGGTGTCCGCCTTCGATGCCGATCAGCGAAGCAACTCTGTGACTCTTGTGAATGCGCCGAATATCCGCCGCCGTGTACGCCATGGCGAAGTCGGTTGGGTAGCGCGCGGCCATGCGTTTGACCAGGTCGATCTGTTCCAAGGTCATTTGCACGGCCTGGAAGCCCGGAACCTCGACCGGAATCCACACCGACCAGAACTGTGCTCCAACGTGTCCTGCGCGGAGACGCGGAATGTCCGTCATCATCGCCGCTTGGTCGCCGGTCACCGGCAGGTGATGCGTATCGGACGCAAGATCGATCGCCGAGAAGTCGCTTTTGTAGCGTTCTCTGATTTCCCACGGCAAATCATTGTGGCCGTCGATCAGCGGCGTGCGCAGCAAGACCTGTTCGACACGATGCTGATAGTCCTCAGCTGCCCAGGTGCTGAGGGGAAAAAATAGCATCAAACAGATCATGCGTATCATTGGGTGGTTGCTCATGGTTCGAAAGTAACTTCAATCGGTTCCGTTCCCGTAATCATTCCGCGCACCGTTTCACCGCGCCGGATTGGACCCACGCCCGCCGGCGTGCCGGTGAATATCAGATCGCCGGGGGCGAGTTCCACATAGGTAGACAGCGCCGCAATAATTTCCGCGACGCTCCAGATCATGTCCTTGAGATCGCCGCGCTGTCGCAAGTTGCCGTCGATCGTCAATGTGATCGATCCGCTCGCGGGCGGAACCCCCTTGGTCAGTGCCCCGACCGGCGCAGAGTGATCAAACCCTTTCGCCATGTCCCACGGCCGGCCGGTTTTCTTGGCCTCGGCCTGCAAATCGCGACGCGTCAGATCGATTCCGACCGCGTAGCCAAAAATCATCGACGAGGCATCCGCGGCATGAATGTTTGCACCGCCCTTGTTCAGAGCAATGACCAGTTCCACCTCATGCTGCAAGTCGGAAGTCCTCGGCGGAAAGGGCAGCCGCCAACCGCTGGCAACGACGGCATCCGCCGGCTTGCTGAAAAAGAACGGGAGTTCTCGTTTGGGATCGCCGCCCATTTCCAGCGTGTGCTCGGCGTAATTGCGGCCCACGCAATAAATGCGCCGCACCATAAATGGCAGTTCGGAACCCGCGATGGCAATGCTGGGGACAGACAACTGGGGAAGCGCGGTCATGGCGCAGCATTATGCCCAGCCCTTTTCGCGTTGTTGGAGTTAACGACGCTTGACAGTATGGACTTACTTGACAATTTAGGCATTTAATGTCTATACTGCAAAAGTGAATTCAAGCCCCCCTCCCCTCCTCCCTGATCGGTCAGAACCGAAGGTTTCGGCGCTGCTCGATGCTGCTGTGGGCGTCTTTGCCCGTTTCGGATTCAGAAAGACATCCATGGACGATGTCGCCCGTGCTGCCGGCGTGTCCCGGCAAGGTCTTTATTTGTCCTTTGCCAATAAAGAGGAGTTGTTCAGGCGCGCATTGGCTCACTCCTTGCGCGGCCAATTGGCTGCAGCCATCGCCGCGTTGTCGCGGTCCCAGGATAGTTTGGAAACCCGCTTGATCGCCGCCTGTGTGGATTGGTCGGGGCGGTTCATAGGATCTCTGGGAGTGGATGCCGCCGACCTGATGTGTGCGAGTACCTCGTTGGCGGGGGCAACACTTGCGGAATACGAGTGGCAATTCGAGGAAGCTCTCGCCAACGCCATCTGCTCGTCGGCCATGGCCGATGCCTGCGCTGCGGCGGATCTGGAAGTTGCAGATTTGGCGCGCGCACTGCATGCCACGGCGCGCGGTCTCAAGCAGAGCTGCAAAACACGAGAAGAATTTGTGAAGGGTATGACGGCGGCCGTACGAATGATCTGCAGACCGTTGAATCAACGCAATCAGTCGAAGAGGATTAATCCATGAAGAAGTCGGTCCAATTTGGCAGACGCTCCACGGCGGATCAAGTTCTTGCCGGCATTGATCTTACCGGCAAACGCATCGTGGTCACTGGGTGCAACAGCGGTTTGGGATTGGCCACCATGAATGCATTCGCGGCCAACGGTGCGACAGTCATCGGACTGGCAAGAACGGCCCAGGCCGCGACCGAGGCGTGCGCTCAGGCAAGTCCCTTATGCATTCCCGTCGAGTGCGATCTCGCGGACTTAGAGTCCGTCGCCGCCGCCGTTCGCACCATCCACGATATGGCAGGCCCGCTGGATGCGATCGTCGCCAATGCCGGTGTCGCGAATCGGCCCTCTTTGGAGACGCGATACGGCGTCGAGATGCACTTCCTCGCAAATCACATCGGTCACTTCGCGCTCGTCAACGGTGTCGCCGACCTGTTGCGCGATGGCACAGGACGCGTCGTCATTCTCAGCAGCGACGCCGGCATCAGCCTGGCTCCCCTCGAGGGAATCATGTTCGACAATCTTGACGGCCATCAATTCTATGAACCGTCTACGTTCTACGGACAATCCAAGTTGGCCAATGCGCTGTATGCCACGGAACTGTCGCGCCGCTTAAGCGGCCGCGGCATTGCCGTCAACTCGGTTGATCCAGGCGCCGCGCGTACGCGCATCAACAAAGGCTACTTCACCCGGCTATTTGCAAAGACGCCGGCACAGGCAGCGGCCACTCAAGCTTTACTGGCAGCGAATCCGCAGACTTCCGGAATTACCGGGCAATACTGGTCGGATTGCAAAGTCTCGCAAGGCAGTCCCCTGCTGGAGGACAGCGTTCTTGCCAGGCGTCTCTGGGATGTCTCCGCAGAAATTACCGCGCGGGCGTCCTCCCGCGATGCGCAGTCGATGCAGCGCGCCGCCTGAAACAGCGAGCTGATTTACGAGCCGTACTTCTTGGCATGCGGGGACCGTTGAATTGAATTCCCCCGGGCTAGCCGTCGATTGACTTGCCGTGATATACCACTTACATTCAGCGGCCATTTAGGGCATACGCCCCTATCCAATCAAAGGTATGCATAGTTTGCACGCGCTCATTCCGTTAGCGCTGAGGTGTGGGCTTTCGCCCTGCGAATAACGTGTGGATCGTTAGAGTAGCGTTACAGCGGCCGTACACCTTCCTCATGTTGGCGGTGTTGATCGTGCTGCTGGGCGGCTACGCCATCTTGAACACCGCGACGGACATTTTCCCGAATATCCGAATTCCGATTGCCGCGGTGATATGGCGTTACAACGGCATTCTGCCCGAGGAAATCGCAAACCGCATCGTCCTGTTCTCGGAGCGTACCGCGCAAACCGTGGTCAACGACGTGGAACACACCGAATCCCAGTCGGTCATCGGCACGTCGGTGGTCAAATATTTCTTTCAACCCGGCGTCGATCAAGACCTCTCGATGTCGCAGATCACGGCAGCCTCTCAGGCCCAGATAGCATTCTCGCCGCCCGGCACGACGCCGCCGTTCGTCCTGTCGTACAACGCATCCACCGTTCCGATCTTGCAACTCGCCCTGACCAGCTCGACGCTGCCCGAAGCGCAAATCTACGACCTGGCCAATACGATTCTGCGCACTCAACTTTCAACCGTGGCAGGCGCTTCGATTCCTTTTCCCTTCGGCGGGAAGCAGCGTCAAGTGCAAGTGGACTTGGACCCGCAGGCCTTGAGTGCACATGGATTGTCGGGAAGCGACGTGGTCGCCGCCATCGGCGCGCAAAATCTAATTCTGCCGGCCGGCACCCAGAAAATCGGCGATCTTGAATACTTCATCAAGCTCAACTCCAGCCCGCTCAAGTTGGATGAATTGAATTACCTGCCGATCCGCGCGGGCAACGGCTCCGTGACTTATATTCGCGACGTGGCGCACGTGCGCGACGGTTATTCGCCGCAAACGAACATCGTCCGCGTCGAGGGCAAGCGCGCCATTTTGATGAGTGTGTTGAAGACCGGCAAAGCATCCACCATCGATATCATCAACAGCATCAATGAGAAGCTTCCGCAGGTTCGCGCGGCCATGCCCCCTGAATTGAAAATTCAGGCACTGAGCGATCAATCGGTGTTCGTGCGGGCAGCCATCTCCGGGGTGGTGCGCGAGGCAGTGATCGCCGGCGCCCTCACCGGTTTATTGATTCTGCTGTTTCTCGGCAGCTGGCGCAGCACACTGATCATCACGATTTCAATTCCTCTGTCGATTCTCGCCTCGATCGCTTGTCTGTCGGCATTGGGCGAAACCATCAACATCATGACGCTCGGCGGCCTGGCGCTCGCGGTCGGCATTTTGGTCGATGACGCGACCGTGACCATCGAGAACATCAACTACCACCTGGAACAGGGCAAAGACGTGGAGGCCGCGATTCTCGACGGCGCGCACCAGATCGCCCTGCCCGCGCTCGTCTCGACACTGTCGATATGCATCGTGTTCGTGCCGATGTTTCTGTTGGCCGGCATCGCCAAGTTCCTGTTCATTCCGCTGGCCGAAGCGGTGGTATTCGCGATGTTGGCTTCTTACATCCTGTCGCGAACACTCGTGCCGACGCTTGCGAAATTCTGGCTGAAGAAGCACGACTCCTCGAAGCATAAGCAAGCCGGATTGCTGGCGCGCTTTCAAGCCCGATTCGAGGGGGGATTCGAGCGGTTCCGCGATCGCTATCACGCACTTCTGGCCGCGGCGCTGCAGAGCGGCCCGCGTTTTGCCGCGATCTTTCTGGGCGCGATGGTCGCAACCGCGGTGCTGGCCTTTCCGCTCGGGCCCCTGCCGGGCCTGGGTCAGGATTTTTTCCCCACCGTCGATGGCGGCCAGATCAAACTGCACATGCGGGCGCGGACCGGTACTCGCATCGAAGAGACCGCCGCGCTTTGCGATCAAGTCGAGGCCACGATTCGCGAGATCATTCCATCGAAACAGATCGCCAGCATCGTCGATAACTTGGGATTGCCCTACAGCGGCATCAACCTCGCGTACAGCACCTCGGCGCCGGTGGGTCCGGGTGATGCGGACATCTACGTCAACTTGAGCGAGGACCACAAGCCGACGGTGCAATTCGTGCGTTTGCTGCGCAAGAAGCTTGCCGCCACCTATCCGTCCACGCAATTCTCGTTTCTGCCGGCAGACATGATTGGCCAGATCTTGAATTTCGGCCTGCCCTCCCCGATCGACATACAGGTCGTCGGCTTCAATACCCGGGCCAATCGGGAATTTGCGAACAATTTGCTGCAGAAACTCCGGGGCATTCCCGGCGCCGTCGACTTGCACATTCATCAAGCCGGCGATTACCCCCAGTTCAATGTCGACGTCGATCGCACCAAGGCGCAGCTGGTGGGTCTCACCGAACAATCAGTGGCCGGCAACATGCTGGTATCCCTGTCAGGAAGCTTTCAGACGGCGCCGTCCTTCTGGGTCGATCCCAATAGCGGAACACAGTATCAAGTGGCTTCGCAGACGCCGCAATACCGTCTCGGGAGCCTCAATGATCTGGGCAATACGCCGTTGAGCGGCGGCCTCAACGGCTCATCGCAGCTGCTCGCCAATCTCGTGAATATCCATCGCAGTGCCGCCCCGGCGGTCGTCTCGCACTACAACGCGACCACCGCCATCGACATCTACGGCTCGGTGGATGGCACAGACCTGGGCTACGTCGCCTCGCAAATCGACAAAATCATCGCCGAGGCGAAAAAAGACCTGCCGAAGGGCTCGAACGTCGTGGTGCGCGGTCAGGTGCAGACGATGAAGGCCTCGTTCAACGGTCTGCTGATCGGCCTCATCGGCGCCATCGTCCTGGTCTACATGCTGATCGTCGTCAATTTTCAATCTCTCCTCGATCCGTTCATCATCATTACTGCGCTGCCGGCCGCACTGGCGGGCATCGTCTGGATGCTATTTCTGACGCACACCACGGTCAGTGTGCCTGCGCTGACCGGGGCCATCATGTGCATGGGTGTGGCAACGGCAAACAGCGTGCTGGTGATCAGCTTTGCGCGCGAGCGCATGAACGCCGGCGATACCGCCCTTGAAGCCGCGCTCCAAGCGGGCTTCACGCGGCTGCGCCCGGTGCTCATGACGGCCATGGCCATGATCATCGGTATGATCCCGATGGCGCTGGGATTGGGGGATGGCGGGGAGCAGAATGCGCCGCTGGGCCGCGCCGTCATCGGCGGCCTCATTTTTGCCACGGTCGCAACCCTGTTCTTCGTGCCGACTGTATTTTCAATCATTCACGGGCGAAGCTTGGTGCATCCGGTTGACGCCGCGGAGGCCGATAATGCCTGACAAAAAAATCCGCCGTTACGCGTTGATTCTGCTCGTCATAGCCATTGCCCTCGGTGTGTGGGGTGAAGTGAGCCGAGTGCTGGCGCGCGCCGCGCTCGGCAAGGAGACCGCCGAGTCCGCAATACCCACCGTCACTACCGTGACCGCAGAGCGCAGTGCCCTCGGCGAGGAGCTGGTACTGCCCGGCGCGGTGCAGGCATTTGTGGAGGCGCCAATCTATGCGCGCACCAGCGGCTATCTGAGGTCTTGGAATACCGACATCGGTACTGCGGTTACCAAGGGTCAGCTGTTGGCGGAAATTGAGACGCCGGAAGTCGATCAGCAATTGAGCCAGGCGCAGGCGGACCTGGCAACGGCGCGCGCGAATGAGGCTCTCGCCAACAGCACCAACAGGCGCTGGCAAACGCTGCTGGCGACCGAATCGGTGTCCAAACAGGACGCCGAAGAAAAATCCGGCGACTCAGCCGCGAAGAAAGCCGCGGCTGACTCGGCCGCCGCGAACGTCGCGCGCCTGCACGATCTGGAATCTTTCAAGCGAGTCGTGGCTCCCTTCAGCGGCGTGATTACCGCCCGCAACACCGATATTGGCGCGTTGATCAACGCCGGACAGAGTGCCGGTTCCGAGTTGTTTCGCATAGCCGATACGCACAAACTACGCATCTACGTGCGAGTGCCGGAAACGTTTGCTGCCGTGACCCGCCCTGGCCTGGAGGCGGAATTGCGTTTTGCCGAACAAGCCAACCGGACATTCGCCGCCAAGACCGTTCGTACCTCGAATGCGCTCGATCCCATATTGCGCACACTGCAAGTGGAGCTCGAATTGGACAACGCCAAGGGAGAAATTTTTCCCGGCGCCTACGCCGAAGTGCATTTCAAGCTTCCGGCCAGTGCTGAAACCTTGCGCCTGCCCGCCAATACCGTGTTGTTCCGCGCTGCCGGCCTGCAAGTCGCGACATTGGACGGCGATCGACGCGTGAAACTCAAAAACATTGTCCAAGGACGCGACTTCGGCAACACGATCGAGGTGTTGTCGGGGCTCGAGCCGAACGATACGGTCGTGCTCAATCCACCGGACTCGATTGCCAACGGAGTGCAGGTGCGTATCGCCGCGCCCGCCAAGGCCACCGGAAAGACTTGATGCAAGGTCGGCTCTCCCCGGCTTTCTTGGTGCTCATGGCTTTGAGCGCCTGTTCGTTCGCGCCGGCCTATAAAACACCCGACAGTGCCGCTGCGGCGGCCGCCTACAAGGAATCGGGCGATTGGAAGCCTGCAGAACCCGCGGACGCGCAAGTCGGCGGGGCCTGGTGGAATGTGTTCCAAGATCCGACGCTCGACGGCATCGAAGCACAGGTGGCAGACGCCAACCAGGACCTGAAAGCGGCGTATGCGCGGCTGCTGCAGGCGCGCGCGGCAACTCGCATTGCGCGTGCCGATTTATTCCCGACGCTCACCGCCGGATCTTCGGCCACGCGATCGCGCACCTCCGTCAATTCGCCAAAATTTCCGCCGGGCGCCGCACCCGTGGGAAATAATTTCGATTTGCAAGCGGACCTCTCCTATGAAATCGATGTCTGGGGACGGGTTCGCAATGCCGTCGCCTCGGCCAGGGCAAACCAACAAGCGAGTTCTGCGGATCTTGCCGTTTTAAATTTGGCGATTCATGCCGAGTTGGCGACCGACTACTTCACGCTGCGTTCCGAAGATACGCTGCAGCGACTCCTCGACAACACGGTGGCTGACTATACGAAGGCGCTGCAGCTCACGCAAAACCTCTACAACGGAGGTGCTGCCGCACTGACGGATGTCGCACAAGCCCGGGCCCTGCTGGAAACAGCGCGCACGCAAGCCGCCGATATTCGGTTGCAACGCGCTCAGACCGAACACGCAATCGCCGTCTTGCTCGGGCAGAATCCATCGGTGTTCCATATGGAGGTAAATCCATACCTCGTGCCGGTTGAACCTCCGCCGATCGATCCAGGCCTGCCCTCCACATTGTTGGAGCGCCGTCCCGACGTTGCGGCGGCGGAGCGCCGGACCGCGGCTGCCAATGCGCAAATCGGCGTCGCGCGAGCCGCGTATTTCCCCGTCTTCAGTTTGGGTGCGGCCGCGGGCTTCGATAGCACGAGCACGTCGAACTGGCTCACCGCGCCCAGTCGACTGTGGTCGTTGGGCCCGGCAGCGGGCGTGCTCACCGTATTCGATGCCGGACGGCATCGCGCGCAAACCGCGCAGGCGAAAGCCGTGTACGAAGAGCAAGTCGCGGATTACCGCAATACCGTGCTCATTGCCTATCAGGAGGTGGAAGATAATCTGGCCGCCTTGAGACAGCTGCAACAGGAAACCGTCAGCGAAACCGCCGCGGTCGGTTCGACCGCCACAGCACTGCAGCAAGCCCAGTACCGGTACAAAGAAGGTCTTGTCACTTACCTCGAGGTCTCGACCGCCGAAAATGCTTATTTGCAGGCGCAAATCGCCAATGTGACGATTCAGCTCAGACGCATGAATTCAAGCGTGCTTTTGGTCAAGGCGCTCGGCGGCGGCTGGCGCCGCCCGGACGTGGGATCCGCGCAAGACATCGCGCGCCGCGACGCAGCCGCCCCGGCGCGGTAGCTGGCTCGGATTTTGCGGGCTATTTTTTGCCCAGGTTTTCGGCGGCGAATTCCCAATTAACCAATTTATCGAGCAACGCGTTGACGTAATCGACCCGCCGATTTTGATAATCCAAATAGTAGGCGTGCTCCCACACGTCGATGGTCAGGAGCGGCTTCGGGCCGTCGGTCAACGGCGTCATGGCGTCGGCAGTCTTGACGACTTTTAGTTTCTCGCCATCTTGCACGAGCCAAGCCCAGCCGCTGCCGAACTGCGCCACGGCGGCCTTCGACAGCTCCTTCTTGCATTGATCGACGCCGCCAAACGATGCTTCCATCAGCCGTTTCAGCTCAGCGGGCGGTTCGCCGCCGCCCTTTGGCCTGAGGCTTTTCCAGTAGAACGCATGATTCCACGCCTGTGCCGCGTTGTTGAATATGCCGGCATGGTCCGGCTGACGCGCCGTTGCTTTGACAATGCTCTCCACAGGCATGTCCGCGAATTCAGTGCCGACGATCAATTTGTTCAACGTATCGACATAGGTCTTGTGATGCTTGCCGTAATGGAACGTCAACGTATTTGCGGATATGACGGGGGCCAGCGCGCCTTGATCGAAGGGTAGCGGCGGCAGAGCAATGGGTTGCGATAAGACTGCTGCGGTGTTCATGAACATTCCTGCGTTGCTGACGTTCGGGGATAGGGCTGTAGCCTAGTCAACACCGCATTTGCGGACTGCCAGCGTGAGCCAGCAGCCGGCGTAGGCCTATGCTGACGCCGGGATCTACTTCTTAGCGCACAGCCGCACATCGCCGCTGTGGCTGGAGACCCGTACGCGAGCGCTGCTGTCCCCGGTCTTGAACGACAGGCGCGCGCCGGCTCCATGCCGCATTTCGGTCGGTTTCGGTCCGAAGCAATTATCGATATCGCCGCTGATGGTCTGGATATCAAAATCAGCCGCGGGAGCGCTCGCAAAGTCCAGCTTGACGTCGCCGCTCACGGACTCGCCGTCGATTTGCGCATTCGCCGCGGCCCCGAGAGTCGCGGAAAGTTCGCCGGATACCGTCTTGAACCGCGCGCGAGATACGGTGCCGAGAGTCAAATGCGCATCGCCGCTCACCGTGGTTGCTTCGATGTCTGCATTTCCGCCGGTCAATACTATATTGCCGCTGATGGATTTCACCTCGATCACCTTCGCAGCATTTGCCGTCAGGTGGATATCGCCGCTCACCGCATTCGCGTGCACGTCGCCGCCACCCTCCGCGTTGATATTGCCGCTCACGGTTCGCAGCTCCAAGCCGCCGTGCACCGCGGAAACTTTCAGGTCGGAACTCACCAGTGTGGCGGCGATTGAACTGTTGGCCGGTACATGAATGACCAAATGCGCTTCGCCGTCCCGCATATGCCAGTGTTGGCCTTGCGGCAGTATGACGCGTACCGAAGTGCGGTTGCCCTCGCCCGTTACTTCGACGCGGTCGACATCTTTGCCGATGGTTCCGGTCACGGCGACTTCGGATTTATCCCAACCTTGCACATCGATCATGCCTGCCACGTTGTCGATTTCCACTGCGCCTTGCGGATTGGCGGCGCGGTGTTCATCGACCGAAGTCGCGGCATGCGCAAGCCATGGAAATGCCAGGGCCGTGAGCACACAAACCAGGGCAGGCTTGTTCAGCCGAGAAATGAGTTGAGCTTGCGACATTGTCATATCCTTGTCATGGTGGGTTGGGTGGCCCGAACGACGCGGTCGTACAGGTCAAATTCGTCATGCCAGGTGCTCTGCAAAAGTTGTTCGAGCACCGGGCTTTGCGGGTCAGCCGCCAGCGCCTTGCGGATATCTTCATGAGCCTTCTGGATGACCGCCAAACTGGTCTCGATCTTGGCGCGCGTGGCCGGTTCCAGCAGAGCGAGCCGATCTCGAAATGTCTTCTCTACCGAGTCGCGCGCCAGCAGGTATTTTGGATCTCTCGGCTCGTCGAACGAGGTTGTTGCAGCCACCGCCTGGATGACACGCGGCACCGATGGGCCCTGCAGCACCGCCCACGTGAACAGGCTGGCGAGACCGGCCGCTGCCAGGGCAATGGCGGCTGCCAAGGCCATCGGCGGGGCGTGCCGCGGCCTGATGGAAAGACGCGCGGCGACGCGCGGCCACAAATTCCCCGGGGGCACGATGTCCCTCGGCAGATTCGCGATCAGCCGATCAAGAGAATCTTGTTGGCGGTCATTCATGGTTGCTCCAATCCAAGCGTTGAGGTCAGCAGTTGGCGCGCACGGTGCAGCTGCGCCTTGCAGGTGCCTTCCGCAATTCCCAATGCGCCGGCCGCTTCGGCGTGGCTGTACCCATAGATACCGACGAGCACCAGCACATGCCGGGCGCCTTCGGGCAAGGCAGCGATGGCACGCTCGACATCGAGCGGCGGCGTACCGCTGCCCGGATCCGCCCGGTCGGGCAGCCCGAGTGCGGGCTCTGCGACCTCGTACTCGAACCTCAAGCCCTTGCGGCGTGACAGCACGCAATGCACTGCAATTCGGTGTAGCCATGTCGAGAACCGGCTGCGGCGCTCAAAGCGCGACAGCGCGCGCCACGCTGCAACGAAGGATTCCTGCGTGCAGTCCTCCGCCGCCTCCCGCTGTCCCGTGAGGCGCAAGCACAGCCCATACACCCGCGGCGAGAATTGCCGATACAGACACTCAAACGCGGCTACATCGCCGGCAGCTGCCGCGGCAATCGTATCCGTCGGCTCGGTGCTTGAATCCATGGCGAAAACTCTGTGCAGAGTGTGAATCATTCCCTGCTTAGAGGGAGGCCGCAGCCCGAAGGTTTAAACGGCCGGGCTGTTGAACAATCCGGCAATGGTGTTGACCGCCCGGTCAGCTTCGGCGCGATCCGCCACCGCCGTATCATCATTGAATCCGTAGTAGTCGCTGTCGCCGACCGCTTGAAACACCAATCCGTCGCGCCGCGGCACGAACGACACGCCCTTGTAGAAAAGGCCATAATTGATGTCCGGCTGCGGAATCACCCGCGCCAATTGTCCGCGGACCGGCGTGACAGTTTGATCGCCGAACAATGCGCGCGCTCCATAACCGGTCGCATTGATCAGGGTTTTTTCGCGCAGCCTGGCGAAATCATCCGGTGTGTGAAATTCTGCTATTTCGAGTTTCCCGCCATTTGCGCCAAAGTCGCCCATCAACACCCGTGTGTACGCGGTCAGATTGAACATCATGAGCGAAGTACGCCGCAGGTAACGCGCTCCAAGCGAATGGCTGCCGGGAGCGAAGTCCGCTCGCTGCGTGATGAGATCGCCGATCAGTTCCCGTTGCAGATCGGCGAATGGCGGGCGGTCGTCCGGCGCACTGCGCCGGCGGCTGGATTCGGCCTCATCCGACACGAAGTAATTGTCGATGAACTCAACCGGCGTGCCCGGCAGGCCGAGGAAGTTTTGATAGGTTTGAAAAGAGGTGCGGGCCATTTCCTCCCACTGCTGCTTGAACGCGGGAGTTGCGTTCTCCTGCAGACAAATTCGGGAATCCGGGGTCCACAATCCCGTCGCCAGTGAGGAGCGGACATTGGGCGGCAGCTCTTTTGCATAGATCGTGACTCGGGCGCCGGCTCGCTGCAGCAGCAGCGCGGAAGTCAGTCCCAAAGCACCGCAGCCGATGACGGCGATCTCTCTTTCCCCCGCCGCCATCGCTTTGCGAACCGCGATGCTGCTCGATCCCCAAGACAGCGACCAGCCGCTGCCGCCGTGACCGTAATTGTGAACGACGAGCTTCGAGCCGATTTTTTCGGTATCGAGGCGCGGACCCTGCGCCCGAAATGGACGCGTGCAAACGGTGATGCGGGTAATCCGGTCGGTGCTCGCTCGAACGGGAGTGAGCTGTAACGTCGCGGCATTTGGCGGACGTTTGGCGCCCAAGGCGCTGACGCAGCCCTCGAGTCCCCCCAGCAGTACGGCAGCCCCTGCTCCGGCCAATAACCGTCGGCGTCCGATCGACCCAGGCATTCACACTTCTCCCCAGTGCGTAAAGTCCGATTGTAAACAGGAATACACCGCACGCAGCCAAAATTTGCGGGCCGGTCGCCTCGCCGCATGTTAACGTCCGCCAAAGCGTTGCTTGAGGAGAGAAAAATGCTGGGGAGAATCCGTGCGGCGATTTTTGCGGCGCGCGCAGCGCCGGCGATCTTGTGTCTCGCGCTGATTGGCGGCGCACAGGCCGCATCCCGCAATGAAAAGGTCTTTCAAGCAGCGGAAGCGAACAACAGCGTGGCTCTGGACCTGCTCAAAGAGATTGTCAATATCGATTCGGGAACCGGGGACGTCGAAGGCGGCGCCCACGTTGAATCCGTACTCGCCGCCCGATTGACGCAGTTGGGCGCCGCGGTCAGGACCGAACCGGCCGAGGCCCCGGGGCTCCCCGACAATCTGGTCGCCGTGTTCCACGGCACAGGCAAGGGCAGGATCCTGATCATTGCGCATGTCGATACGGTTTTTGGCCCGGGCACTGCGGCCGCCAGGCCCTTCAGCATCGACAAAGATCGCGCGCATGGTCCAGGCGTGGGCGATGAAAAAGCAGGCGTGGTCAATGCGTTTACCGCACTCAAGATTCTGCATGACCTGGGCTTCAAAAACTTCGCGACCATTACTTTCTTGCTGGACGATAGTGAAGAGCGCGGCTCGCCGGGTTCGACAAAACTCATCAAGCGCCTGGCCCGCGAGCATGATGTGGAATTCAACATGGAGCCCGGCGATCCGCCGGATGCGCTCACGGTTTGGCGCAAGGGCTCCGCAAGCATTCGTATTCAAGTCAAAGGCCGCGCAGCGCATGCCGGAATGGCGCCGCAGGATGGACGAAATGCCGCCGTAGAGTTGATGCACCAACTCAACGCGCTGCAAGGCGCGTTTCCGGTTTCGGGTACGGGGGTGACCGTCAACCTGACGGTGCTGCGCTCGGGCGAGCGGGCAAACATCATCCCGGACCTTGCCGAGGCCACCTTGAATGTTCGCTACCGCAAGCCGGAGGAGTTCGACGCGGTGCTCGCGAAGGTTGAGGCCGGTACGCACACCACCCAAGTTCCGGACACCACCGTGAGCGTTTCCCACGATCCCGCCTTTCCGCCGTTGACGGAAAACGCGCAGATCGATGCGCTCGCGGCGCGTGCGCGGGCAATCTATGCGGAAATCGGCAAGACCATCGAGCTGTCGGGCAACGGCGGAGCGTCCGAATCGGCGCTCGCCATGTCGGAAGGAACTCCGGCACTCGACGGCTTGGGATTCGTTGGCGGCGATTTCCACACCGATCATGAATGGATCGACCTGGACAGCATTACGCCGAGGCTGTATTTGTTCACTCGTCTGCTCATGGAAAGCGGCGCCAAACCGCGCCCGTAGGAGCCGCTCTTCGGTATTATCCGACGCCGGATCACGGCGTGTGGGAGACAGCCTCGGACGAAAGCCTTAGGTACCTTTTATAGGTGCTCAAGCGAATCACCGCGGCGATAGGCCTGATCCTGCTCCTCATTGTTCTCGGTGTGGCGCTGGCGCCGTCGAGTTTTTGGCGCTGGCTGATCATCCACGAGGTATCGCGTGCCACCGGCCGGCCCGCGAGCATCGACGGCGAGGTCAAACTGCACTTGTTTTCGCCCAACCCGGAACTGCAGGTGCAGGGCTTTGCCTTGAGCAACGCACCCTGGGCGCGGCCGAAAAACATGGTCGCTATCAAGCGGTTCGAAGCCACGGTGAGTCTCAAATCATTGTTGCGCTTTCATCCGATATTTCCCCGCGTGGCGATCGATTCTCCCGCCATTGACTTGGAACGCGACGCATCCGGGCGCGCGAACTGGGATTTCTCGCGCCCCGGCACACGCAAGAACCGGCAAAACCATTCGGCACCGCTGCACATTCCCGTCATCCAAGACTTGAGCCTTACCCATGGGACACTCACCGCCCGCGACCGTATTCGCAAGCTGACCTTTGAAGGTCGAGTCTCGGTTGAGGAAAACCGCAACACTTCCGACAATCACGCACTGAAGCTGCGCGGTTCCGGAACCTTGAACGGCAAGCCCTTTGAGCTGAATCTGAACGGCGAACCTCTTATCGGTGTTCAGCCTTCCCAGCCGTACGCATTCGAGGCAGCGGTCGCGGCGGCTGACATCAAGCTCAATACCCACGTCACGATATCGCGCCCCTTCGACCTGGCGGCGCTGCAAGCCAAGTTTCACCTCTCAGGCAGCGATTTGGCTGATGTCTACTATTTGACTGGGCTGGCTCTGCCGAATACGCCTCCCTATGATGTATCGGGCACATTGGTGCGCGACCACCTGACATTCCGCGTCGACGATTTTCAGGGCAAGTTGGGCAGCAGCGACGTGGCAGGCAAACTCGGCATCGATACGGGACATGAGCGGCCAAAACTGAGCGCCATCCTCGCCTCCAAGCAGCTGAATCTCGCAGATTTAGCCGCCCCTCTCGGAACTGAGGCGACGCCCGACCGTAAATCCAACACGCTGGCCCGCCCGACGACCCCGGTCGCCGCAGCGCCGCCTGCCCTGCTGCTTCCGGATGCCGATCTGCAAATTGAGCGCGTGCGCGGCATGGACGCCGATGTGCAGTTCGATGCGGCATCGGTGAGCGCCTCCAAAATGCCGATGAAGAAAGTGCATTTCCACTTAAATCTCGACAATGGCAAGATCACGCTCGATCCCCTCGCCTTTCAACTGCCGCAAGGTGAATTCTCCGGCATGGTCGCCGTCGATGCGCAAGGTGCTACGCCGAAGACGAACATCGACATGAAGCTGAGCAACGTGGATCTAGCCCAATTCAAACCCAAGTCGGGTAAGGGAGCACCGCTCGAGGGACAGCTTCTGGGACGAATCAAATTGCAGGGCTCGGGAACCTCCGTGCACAAGACGGCGGAAAACGCCGACGGCGATATCACCCTGGTGATTCCGAGAGGCGAAATGCGCGAAGCATTCGCCGAGCTGACGGGCATCGATTTGGCGCGCGGGCTGGGACTCATTTTGACGAAAAATGAGCGAAATACTGCAGTGCGCTGCGGGGTCGCGAGTTTCAAAGCGGCCGGCGGCGAATTGACAGCGACCACACTGATTATCGACACCACGCACGTCTTGGTCACCGGTCAAGGCGACGTCAACCTTAAGACCGAGGCACTTGACCTGTCGCTGCGAGGCCAGCCCAAGGAGGCTCGAATGCTGAGACTGCGCACCCCCATAACGCTGCGCGGATCTCTTTTACAACCGAAGATCGGCGTGCAGCCCGGAAAGTTGGCTGCCCAAACCGGCGGCGCCGTCGCCTTAGGTGCGTTATTGACTCCTGTGGCTGCGCTGCTCGCCTTTGTCGACGGTGGTCTTGCGAAGGATGCGAATTGCGCGGCACTCATCGGCCAAGCAGAGCAAGGCAAGAATCTTCCCAAGGAGTGAAGAAAATGCCTCCGGGAAACCCCTACGCCTGTCCGTCAATGCCTACGAATGGATGCGCCAGGTTCTGCTGTGATGTCCCCTGCTCCCGGGCTCTAATATGGGGCTGACTGGCATGGAGAAATCGATATGGGATTCGACCTCGAGCGGTCCGAAGTGGACAGGCCGGTGGACGCCGATGCGGCCTTGCTGCAAGCGGACGCCCCGGAGCAGCAGCCGGCGGAACAGTCGGTGTTCGGCCGTGCTCTTTCGCAAAATCTCATTGCCGAACGTTTTGCCATTGATGCCTACCGAAAAATTGCGGAGCACGGCGACAAGTATGACAAGGCCACCATGCGCCTGGTCAAGGTGGCGCTCGCCGTCGAAGAAGAGCATGCAGAGATTCTGTCCAGGATCATCGAAAATCTTCGCCATCTGCATGGGACACCGGCCGGATAGAAATCGCGACCGCACCATGACGTCCGAGGCCCTAAATACAACGGAACTCCTCCAGGTCGCCTTGGATGCCGCAGGCATGGGCAGCTGGGAGTTGTACCTGTCTACCGGGGCGATTCATCGCACATTGCGGCACGACCAGATGTTCGGCTATGAAGAAATGCAGCCGTTCTGGGACCTGGAGATGACCATTGACCACATCGTGGAGGAAGACCAACCGCTGGTTCGCCGGGCATTCTCCGAAGCGAAGATTGACGGATCAATCGATGTCGAAGCGCGCGTACGCCGCAGCGCCGGCGGCGAAACCCGCTGGGTCCACGTCAGCGGTCGCACCTTCTACATCGATGGCACGGCTATGCGCATCGTCGGACTCATAGCCGACGTGACGCATCGACGTGCCGTGGAAGAGCGGCTGCGCCTGGCGCAAAAGATTGAGGCACTCGGTCAGCTCACCGGCGGAGTTGCGCATGATTTCAATAATTTGCTGCAAGTGATATCGGGCGGCCTGCAAGTAGTTGCCCGTCAATCCGATCCGCAGCGCCGCGAGCGGATTTTCGCGTCGATGAGACAGGCCGTTGACCGCGGCGCCAGTCTATGCCGGCAGCTGCTGGCGTTCTCGCGCCGACAATCGCTCAGGCCCGAAGCGGTGAACCTCAAGCGTTTGATCGGCGAGATGGGCGAGTTGCTGAATCGCGGCCTACGAAGCGACGTACAAATCCAGACGGCCTTTGCCGATGAGCTGTGGCCCGCCGAGGTCGATCCGGGAGAACTTGAACTCGTTATCTTGAATCTGGCGTTGAATGCGCGCGACGCGATGCCAAACGGCGGCAGGATAGACGTGAGCGCCCGAAATTGTCCCGCGCTTGCCGATCACGACCTCGACGGTGATTTTGTGCGCCTGGACATCGCCGATTCAGGCGTCGGCATGTCCCCGGAAATTCTAGTTCATGCCTTCGAGCCTTTTTTTACCACCAAGGAAGTGGGAAGTGGTTCGGGTCTGGGACTGGCCCATGCCCACGGCTTTGCCAAGGCGTCGGGCGGCGTGGTGCGAATTGCCAGCACGCCGGGACGCGGAACTTTGGTGTCTCTGTTTCTGCCGCGTACATTGAAAGTGCCGACGCTGGGCCCTCACCTGATGTCGCTGGCGAGCGATCATGCGACCAGCGCGGGACAAGTGCTGGTGGTGGAAGACGACGACGAAGTCGCGGCGCTCACCGTGGAAATGATCAATCAACTCGGCTATGACACGACGCGAGTCGCCAGCGCCGAGGCTGCTTTGGGAGCTCTTGCCGACCGCCGTTCGGTCGATATCGTTTTCTCCGATATCATGATGCCGGGGCGGATGAATGGCGTTGAACTGGCGCAGGAGATACGGCGGCGGCGCCCCGATATGCCGGTGCTCCTTACCAGCGGCTACGCCGAGGGAGTGCGACGCAATGCGGCCGCCCAACAAATCAAAATCATTCCCAAGCCATATCGGATCGACGAATTACGCGACGCCTTGGCGGCCGTCAGGCAAGATGCTCGGGAGTCCGTTCGAGAGCACTAAATGCCGGTGATCGTTTGTCCGTCGTGCGACCTGGCACACCGCGCCAGTCTGGAGCCTGCGTCTGAGCGCACCCGCTGCGCTCGTTGCCTTGCGTCGCTGCAACGCCCTGAGAAAGGCAGCCTCGACACGGCGATTGCCTTGAGTATTGTGGCGCTCGTGTTATTTCTGCTGAGCAATGCCTACCCCCTGGTTGTGATTCATTCAAATGGCTCGACCCGGGCTACCACCTTGATCGGCGCGGCCCTGGGCCTTTATCGTCAAGATCATACGGGCCTTGCCGCATTGGTGTTCATCACCACTGTTGTGGGTCCATTCCTGCAAATCGCGGCGTTGTTGTACCTGTTGATTCCGTTGCGGCGCAAGCGGCAGGCGCCGGGCCAGAACACGGTGTTTCGCTTGCTCGCGCAAGTGCGGCCATGGACGTTTGTCGAGGTCTTCATGCTCGGAGCGTTGGTGGCGCTGGTCAGATTGGCTGCCTTCACGCAGGTAGTTCCCGGTATCGCGCTATGGTCCTGCGGATTGCTCATGCTCACGCTTGCCGCGCTGACCAGCCGCACCTCGCCCGGGCAGTTCTGGCGCTGGGTCGAACGGAGCCGGGCTTGAACTTTTCCACGACCGGCCGCAGCTTGGGCCTGCTCGTTTGCATGCAATGTCACGCAACGGTGCGCGCCCTGCAGGTGCCTCATCCTCGCTGTCCACGATGTGATGCACATCTTTTTCAACGCAAGCCCCATAGTCTCGCCCTGACGGCAGCGCTGCTCGTGTGCGCGGCTGTTTTATACGTGCCGGCCAACCTGCTTCCGGTGATGTACACACGCACGATTTTCGATGACGAGAAGGATACGATCATGAGCGGCGTGCTGGTATTGCTGCACTCCGGATCCTGGCCCATCGCGGTGTTGGTGTTCATCGCCAGCATTGTCGTGCCGCTGTTGAAGATCATTGCGCTCAGCGTGGTACTCTTTTCCGCCTGGCGCCGCTCGCCGCGATACCGGACACAACGCAGCGAGCTATTTCGGATGGTCGAATTCATAGGACGCTGGTCAATGCTCGATGTCTATGCCATTTCGCTGCTGGTCGCCCTGGTACAAATCAGGTCCTTGGCCTATGTCGCCGTCGGCTGGGGTGCGCTGGCCTTTGCTGCCGTCGTCGTCTTGACCCTGTTCGCAGCACGCACGTTCGACGAGCGCTTGCTGTGGGAACCGCCGCGGTGAGCGATCCGCCGGATTCAAACCTCGATGACCTCCCCGCGGCGGTGCCCGCGCGCACGCTGTGGGGCCGCCTGCAGCTGGTCTGGATTCTTCCCGCAGTCGTGGTTCTGGCGGGCGCCTTCGTGGTCATTCGTGAGAAACTGGCTCAGGGCACGTCGATCGAAATTCGCTTCGCCAATGCAGAAGGGCTGGAGACGAACAAGACCAAGGTTCGTTACAAAGATGTCGATATTGGCGAGGTTGCGGCGATTCGTGTCGGCGATGATCGCAAAGAAGTCATTGTGACCGCGGACATTCACCGCAATGCCAGCGCGTACTTGGTCGACGATACCCGCTTTTGGGTGGTGCGGCCGCGGGTTTCGGGGGCCGGCGTGTCGGGCCTGGCCACGTTGGTTTCGGGCGCCTACATCAGCGTGGATGTGGGTCATTCCACGGCAAAGCGCGATCGCTTCGTCGGACTTGAAATACCTCCCATCTTGACGTCCGACCTGCCGGGCCGAGAATTCATATTGCATGCCGATGATTTGGGATCTTTGGACGTAGGCTCCGCGGTTTTCTACCGGCATATCACGGCAGGTCAGGTCGTGGGCTACGCACTGGACCCGGGCGGCACCGGAGTGACCATCAAAGTATTCGTCAATTCGCCGTTCGACAACTACGTCACCGGTGCGACGCGCTTTTGGCAGGCGAGCGGAGTAGACATGTCCGTTACCGCGGACGGCGTGAAGCTGCACACTGAATCCCTCGCATCGATTCTTGAAGGCGGCGTTGCATTTGGCACCCTGCCGAGCGGGACGCCGGCGCCGGTCGCGGTGGATACGTCATTTACCTTGTACGAGGATCAGGACCGCGCGATGCGGCCTACCGAAACGGAAATTCGCGCGTTCGTCATGTATTTCGGCGGCACGTTGCGGGGTCTATCGGCGGGGGCGCCGGTCGAACTGCACGGAATCATGGTGGGCGAGGTTAAAAGCGTCGATGTCGAGTACGATCAGAACGCGGGGTCGCTCGCCTTTCCGGTCGTGGTGGATCTGTATCCGCAACGGATGCGGGGACGCATGCAGCATCCCGGCCACGCTGCTCCGGCGCCCGACACCAGCGAAACGAGCAGCCGCGCACTGATCGACAGTCTGATTGCCCACGGCCTGCGTGCCGAACTGAAGACCGGCAATTTGTTGACCGGCCAGAAGTTTGTCGCCCTGGACATGCACGGCGATGTGCCGAAGGACCGGGTTGCCTGGACCGAGCAACCTGCGATATTTCCGACCATCTCGGGCAGTCTCGACGATATACAGGATTCGGTTGGCGTCATCGCGAAGAAGCTCAGCAAGGTACCCTTCGATCAGCTTTCCGCACGCCTCATGAGCGCCATGGCCTCGCTCGATCAGACATTGAAGAGCGCGGATCATCTGCTGCAAAACGTCGACGGCAACCTTGCGCCGCAAGTCCAATCCACGTTGGCCGAAGCGCAAGCCGCGCTGAAGAACGCCAAGGAACTGCTGGGTCAAGACGCTCCACTCGAGAACGAT
>DATHFB010000064.1:0-17268 GCA_035318305.1 Steroidobacteraceae bacterium
GCGGCTTTGGCAAAATTCATCTGAAACAGCACCAGCTCGGGCGCGAGCTGATACACCGCCGGCAGCACCACCATGACTTCGCACGGAGAAATCTGCCGGCGCAGGTCCTCGCGCTGCGATTCCTTATCGATCGGCGGCTTCGCTTGAGGCTGACTGGTGTTGACGTAGTAAAACTTACCCGACGCCTCGAGGTACTCGAAGACACGGGTATAATCATCGTTCTCGGCCCATGCGTGGCTGACGAATAGGCGAATGGGATCGGCTAACATTCGGGTAGTGTAGCTCGCCAAACTGCAAGCGCGAAGCACCGCACGCCGATACAATGCCTGGTGCGATTGCTGATTTACAATATACGGTATGCCACGGGGACGGGGCCCGCTTTCCACCTCCCGGTGCCGGGCGCCGGCTATCTTCGCTCCAGCCGGCACGTTCTGTCGCGTATAACCAACTTCATCAAACAGCAGGACCCCGACGTGGTGGGACTCATTGAGGTCGACACCGGCTCAATACGCACCGGCATGGTCAATCAGGCCGACTTCATCGCACGCTCATTGGGTCATTATTCGACCTACGAGTGCAAGTATGGCGTCTCCTCGGTCAACCACTTGGTGCCCATTGTGCGCAAGCAGGCCAACGCCTTTCTGGCCGCGCCCAGAGTCCGCGGAGAACGATTCCACTACTTCGACACCGGGATCAAGCGGCTCATTATCGAATTGGAGCTCGACGATATCGCCATCTTCTTGGTGCATTTATCATTGAAATTCAGACACCGGCAATACCAGCTTCGCTACCTCTATGATCTGGTGCGAAAGACGGCCAAACCGGTGATCGTCGCGGGGGACTTCAACACCTACTGGGGCGATCACGAAATTTACCTGTTCACCCAGGCGGCGGGCCTGACCAGCGCCAATACGCAGGGCCTGTTCTCCTATCCCAGCCGCAGTCCTCGCAAAGAGTTGGATTTCATCTTGCACAGCGCACAGATCGAAGTGAATAGATTCGAAATACCGGATGTGCAGTTCTCGGATCATCTGCCGTTGATCTGCGATTTCACCATCCTCGACGCCGATCGCAAAGCCGCATGAACAGCCACTGGGCACTGCAAACCGACGCCGACCGCATTGCGTGGCTCACCTGCGACATGGCGGGAACGTCGACCAATGTGCTGTCGGGCGAGGTGGTGCGCGAGCTGGCGGAGAAGCTCCGGGAAGTTGCGGCGTTGCACCCGGCCGGCATGGTGGTGCAATCGGGTAAGCGCAATGGCTTCATCGCCGGGGCCGACATCAGGGAATTCTTGGCAATTCGCTCCCCCGCGCAAGCCTTGGAACTGGTGCGCGCCGGACAATCGGTCTTGCAGCAACTGGAGGACCTTCCCTTTCCGACCATCGCCGCAGTGCATGGTTTCGCCCTGGGCGGCGGTCTCGAATTGGCACTCGCTTGCACCTACCGGGTCGGCGCCGACGAGGCGGCGTTGTCGCTGGGCTTGCCCGAAGTGCTGCTCGGCATTCACCCCGGATTTGGCGGCACAGTGCGCAGCGTTCAGCTCATCGGCGTGCGGCCCGCTCTCGAACTCATGCTCAAGGGCCGGCCGTACAAGGGTGCGCGCGCACTGAGCGTCGGATTATTGGATGATCTCGCGCCGCCCGCCGAGCTCGCCGCACGCGCCAAGTCCCTGCTGCTGCGCCGTCCGCCGAGGAAAACAGCGCCTTTCGTCGAGAGGCTGATGAGTTTGGGTGCGGTACGCCCGTTCATCGCGAGGCAGACCGCCGCCACCTTGCAGCATAGCGTCCGGCGCGAGCACTACCCTGCCCCCTATGCCATCGTGGATCTTTGGCAGCGCTACGGCGCCGCGGGTGCGGCGGCCTATGAGGCCGAGGCGCGATCGATCAGCGAGCTGATGTGCACGCCGTCCTCGCGCAACCTGGTGCGCGTCTTCATGCTGCAAGATCGCCTCAAGGGTTTGGGCGGCGATTCCACCGCCGATTTCAGGCACCTGCATGTTATCGGCGCCGGCGTCATGGGCGGCGACATTGCTGCTTGGGCGGCATATCGCGGCATGACGGTAACGTTGCAGGATCGCAGCGAGGAGCTGATACAGCCGGCACTGCGCCGCGCTCAAGCGTTCTTCGAAAAGCGCCTCAAGGACCCTGGCCAAGCGGCCGACGCAATGTCGCGCCTCAAGATGGATGTCAGCGGCGGCGGCGTCGCCGACGCCGACATCGTCATCGAAGCCATCTTCGAAAACGTCGAGGCAAAGCAAGCGCTGTACGCCGAGCTCGAACCGAAGCTCAAGGCCGGCGCCGTCCTCGCGACCAACACCTCGAGCATCAAGATCGAAACTCTGTGCGGGAAATTGAGCGATCCCAGCCGGCTCGTCGGCATTCATTTCTTCAATCCGGTCGCGCAGCTGCAGCTCGTGGAAGTGGTGCAAGGCGCAAGCAGCCGGCCGCAGGCCGTGCAAGACGCGCTCAAGTTCACCCGCAAGCTCGATAAGCTGCCGCTGCCCTGCAAGAGCGCCCCTGGGTTTGTCGTGAATCGCATTTTGACCCCCTACGTCAACGAAGCTTTCTTTGCGCTCGAGGCGGGTGTCCCTGCGGCGGTGATCGACCGTGCAGCGGTGCAGTTCGGCATGCCCCTGGGGCCGATTGAACTGTCGGATGTGGTGGGCTTGGACGTTTCTCTCAACGTCGGTCGAGTCTTGGGTGAGGCCTTCCACCGGGACGTGCCGCAGATCCTGATCAAATTGGTGGAGCAAAAAAAGCTCGGCCGCAAAAGCGGCGAAGGTTTCTATCGCTGGCAGGATGGAAAAGCGCAGAAAGAAGCGACTCAGAACGCGGCCGAGCCTGAAGATTTGCAGGACCGGCTCATTTTGCCCCTGCTCAACGAAGCGGTTGCCTGTCTACGCGAAGGAACGATTCAAGACGCTGATTTACTGGACGCGGGTGCCGTATTTGCGACGGGTTTCGCGCCTTTTCGCGGCGGACCGCTGCAGTATGCCAAGGACCGCGGCGTCGCGAACGTTACTCACCGCCTGAACGAACTGGCAGACCGCTATGGCGAACGCTTTCGCCCAGACGTCGGGTGGAGCCTCATTTCTCCTTGACCCCCGCCCGATGTGAACCACGGCTGGCCTGCGCCATCGCGGCGTATGGTAGGATTCACACGCAAAATCATAGGGTTTCAAAGCCTAGAGGCAGAAGAATTTCTTGATGGACGAGCGACCGGCCGACCTTGCTGTTTTAAAGACTTTTTCGCCGCTTGACGGTCTGAAGGCGGAGAATCTGCACGCGCTCGCCCGCAAAACGGTGATTCGAGAATTGGGCATGGGCCGAGTGCTGTTCAAAGAGGGCGATACCGACAAGCGCACCTTCTATCTGGTGACCGGCCAGGTCGAGCTCAGGGCGGACGATCGCACCATGGGTGTGATCAAGGCCGGCACGGCCGAAGCGCGTGCGGCGCTGGCGCCGGGCCTGCCGCGTAAGTTTACGGCGCGCGCCGCGATGGATCTTGAATACATCATGATCGACAGCGACTTGCTCGACGTACTGCTCACCTGGGATCAAACCGGTCAATACGAAGTCGCTGAGCTGCGGGGCGACGGCTTGGATGTCACGGGCGATTGGATGACCACGCTGTTGCAGACCAAGGCGTTCCATCGCATTCCGCCGGCCAATATTCAAGCGATTTTCATGCGCATGCAGCGCATCAACTATCGTGCCGCCGATATCGTCATCAAGCAGGGCACCGAGGGCGATTACTTCTACGTCGTGGTTGCCGGGAAATGCATCGTCATGCGTGAGACGCCTCTCAACAAGGAAGGCATCAAGCTTGCTGAATTGGGGCCCGGCGACAGCTTTGGCGAAGAGGCGTTGATTGCCGAGGCCAAACGAAACGCAACCGTCACCATGTCGACCGACGGCACCTTGATGCGTCTCGGCAAAACTGATTTTCAAACCTTGCTGAACGAGCCCCTGTTGCAGTGGGTCGATCAGCAGAAAGCCCGGGAAATCGTCGCCGGCGGCGGCAAGTGGCTGGATGTTCGCCTGCCCAGCGAATTTCAGAATTTCCGCATCGATGACGCGGTGAACATCCCGCTGTACTTCATTCGACTGAAGCTCAATGCCTTGGACAAGAACACGCAGTACGTCGTGTGCTGCGACACGGGCCGGCGCAGCTCCGCGGCCGCGTATATCTTGAGCGAGCGGGGATTCGAAGCGTATGTGCTGAAAGGCGGACTGGCTGCGAGCGAAGCCGCCCGCTCGCGCAGTGCCTGACCCGGCGCCCGGAACGGGCGGCGGCAAGGGACCCAACAGCTACGTTCCCAAGCCCCAATTCGAATACAAAGCGCCATCGATCATCGCGGAGCACAAGTATCTCGCGATCATTTTCGTGCTGGCGATCGTGGCGGCGTCGGTGTATCTGATCAGAGCACCGCACAAACCGCTGACCATCGAGCCTCCGCCGCCCCCGCCGGTTTACATTGAACCGATTCCGCAGCCCGCCCCGGATTCGCACACCGGGCGCTCATGACACCCGCGCTACCGGCCTCACGGTGGCGCGCATCTCAATAGGCCTTCCGTAACAGCACTGGTACGCCTGCCCGTAGTTCATGCCGCTGTCGCGGAACGGCGAGCGCTCGAGCTTGTTGGTCCAGATCGCAATGCGGATGCGCTCGCGACGGTCATCGACGTTCGTACCCTTGAGAAATTCGCCATTGACGGAGAATTCCCGGATGAATTCCAGCTCGATGTCGCGATCCAGATGCGTGAGCGGCTGCATTCGCCGCAGCATGCGCCGGCCGGGGCGATTTTGTCTGTCTGCCAACGCACAAACTGAATCGGCCGCCCGCTACATCGTGTGGGTTGGCTTGTCGCCGCCGAGCGCGCCGGCGAGATAGTTCTCAATTTTCTTTTGAGTGTTGCCGCGGTCTTGATCGCTGAACTGAACGCCGATGCCGGCGGTCCTCTTGCCCTGCGCTCCCTTCGGCGTCATCCATATCACGCGGCCGGCCACGGGCAGCTTCTCTTCCTCACCCATGAGATTGAGCAGCATGAATACCTCGTCGCCCAGACGATAATTGCTGTTCGTCGGGATAAACAAGCCGCCGTTTTTCACGAAAGGCATGTAGGCGAGATACAGCGCGCTCTTATCCTTGATGGTAAGCGTCAGCAGACCTGGTTTATTACTTGGACTTCGCAATTCCTACGTTTCCCACAATAAGCACTACTTCCCCAGCGCGGTTCGACCACCGACCAGCAAGGCCTCGAGCGCCAATTGTTGATTCATACCGGTCGACGCGAGCCGCCGCACATCACGCGCAGAGTCCAGCAGCTCGAATAGGGCCCTTATCTTGGGCTTAAGTAAAGCGGCAGGCAAGCGGACCGGTTCCGCACTTTGATGCGAAGCAGCTGCCCCCAGTGTTGTATGTACTCGCTGTGTGATCCAGTTCTCAAGCCAAGTGATACGTACGCCCGGATTGGATCGGACCCAGCGTTCGGCCAGCAAGGTCACATCCACCGACCCTTCAGCCAGTTCGGCGAGGCTTTGGCGCATGTCGGCATCGATCGCCGCCAGGCCCTCGGCATCCAATTGCACGGCGAGCAGCGGCGCACCGCCGGCAAGGGACAGCGCGGCGTGCCAGGGATTCGCACCGGGCGCGTTGGCTTGCAGCCATGCAATGGCATCATCCGTCGCCGGCGGGCGCAAGCTTAGGCGCAAGCAACGACTGGCGACCGTGGCTGGCAGCCGGTGGTTTGGCCGGGCGATCAAGATGAGCACGGTGTCGGCGGAAGGTTCCTCCAAGGTCTTCAAAAACGCATTGGCGCCGTTGGTGTTCAGCGCTTCCGCGCCCTCGATGACGCCCACCTTGTAGCCGCCGCGATAGCTCTTCAGCGTCAAGGAATCAATGAGCTCACGTACCTGATCGATCTTGATCTGCTGGGCGTCCTCTTCCAGGCGCACGACATGGGCATCGGGGTGGCTGTCCGAGCGCAGCAAGCGGCATGAAGGACAGACATCGCAGGGCCGGGTGCCCGGCGACTCGCACAACACCAATGCGGTCATCCAATTCGCCAGCTGCTCAGCGCCCAGCCCGGGCACACTCAAGACCAACAGCGAATGCGGCAGATGGCCCGATTGAAGCGCGGTGCGCAGGCGCTGTTGCGGCCCTTTGAGCCAGGGCAGAGAGTCGGCGCTCAAGAAATCCATGATCGCACTTTGAGCTGCTCGAGAATGCGCGCGCCGACTTCATCGATCGATCCCGTGGCATCGATGATGGCGATGCGATCGGGCTCCGCCGCCGCGCGCGCGCGGTAGACGCTTCTTACGCGTTCGAAGAATTCATTCCTTTCGCGTTCAAAGCGATCCTCGGGCGATCCGGCATTTCTTCGGCGCGCGCGCGCCAGCGCATTCTCGACCGGCGCATCCAGCAACAGGGTGAGATGCGGACGCAGTGTCCCCTGGACCATGGATTCCAATTCGCCGATGCTGCTCATGCGCAACTGCCGCCCGCCTCCCTGGTAGGCATAGGTGGCGTCGGTGAATCGATCGCAGATGACCCAACGCCCCGCTCGCAGATTCGGTTCTATGTGATTTGCCAGGTGCACCGCGCGCGCCGCAAACATGAGCAGCAACTCCGCCGTCGGCGGCAGTGTCTCCTCGCGCGCGGTCAGCACCACGTCGCGTATGCTCTCGGCGAGCGGCGTGCCGCCCGGTTCACGGGTCACGACATGCGCTACACCTAAGCTTTTCAAGGCTTCAGACAAGCGCGCCACTTGCGTGCTCTTGCCCACCCCCTCAATCCCCTCCATCGTGACGAACCGCCCGGCAGCACTCATCGCGCGGATTCCTGGGCGGCCTTGCGCTGATGCGCGACGTAGGCCGCGACTGCGGCGTTATGCTGCTCGAGCGTGGCGGAGAAAACGTGGCTGCCGTCTCCCTTGGTCGAAGCGACAAAATAGATGGCGTCGGTTTTCTCCGGACGAGCCGTTGCGCGAATGACCGCAGCGCCGGCCAACGCAATGGGCGTCGGCGGCAGGCCGGCACGGGTATAGGTGTTGTAAGGCCCATCGGTGCGCAGATCGACCGTGTGGATATCGCCATCGTACTGCTGACCCAAACCGTAAATGACGCTGGGGTCCGCCTGCAAGCGCATGCCCACCTTGACGCGATGCAGGTATAGGCCGGCGATCTTGGCAAGCTCCTGCGGCAATCCGCTTTCCTTCTGAACGATTGATGCCATGATCAACAGCTCATAGGCGTTGTGCAACGGCAGATCCGGATCCCGATCCGCCCATGCCGTGTCCAGTTCCCGAATCAGCGCAGTATGCGCCTGACGAAGCAATTCGATATCCGTGGTGCCGCCGATGAAGCGGTAGGTCTCGGGCAGGAACTGGCCTTCGGCATCGGTGCCGGGCGACCCGAGCTTGGTCATGATATTGGCCGACTGCACCGACCATGCCGTGTCCCGCGGCAGCGTGGACACGATGTCGGGATTGCGCCGCAAGGCATCGAGCAGCTCCTGAACGCGCCAACCATCCACGATCGTCAACGAATGCAGCAGCACCTGGCCGTTCACCATTTTCGTCAGCAGCTCGCGCGGCGTGGCGCCAGGCTGGATTTCATATTCGCCCGCCTTTACCACCGGCGCCAGTCCTTTCAACCTGGCATACAAGATCCACGCTCTTGGCTGAGCGACGATTCCCTGCGTTGCCAGTTCCGTCGCCACATGTGCGAAGCTCGCTCCCGGCGGTACTTTGAATCGCGTCGGCGCCGTGAGCTTCAACGGGACATCGAGACTGCGCACGCCGGACCAGAAAGCCGCGGCCGCAGCCGCGCCCAGCAGCAACACTGCCAGCGCAATGCCGATGCGCAGGACTCTGGTCATTGCCGATCCAGCAGCGAGCGCAGCCGTGCGGCGGTGTCAAAGCGCTCGAAGCTCAGCTTACCCAGGCGCGCGCACTCGATGGTGCGTACCGAGCGTATCCCGACGACGGCGTTGCTCATGAACACTTCCTCGGCAGTCTGCAAGTCTTCCCAGCGGATGCGGCGCTCCACGGCGCGCAGGCCCAAGCTTGCGGCACTTTCGAAAATCCAGCGGCGCATGATGCCGGCCACACCGCAACGATCCAGCAGCGGCGTCATCAGAACGGTGCCGCGTCTGAGAAACAAGTTGGACATCGTACCGCACACCCAGTTGCCGTCGACATCCCTCATCAGTCCTTCCCAGATGCGGGCGTCGGTCCATTCGCTTCGCGCCAACACCGAATCGAGGCGGTTCAATGTTTTCAGACCTGCAAGGCTCGGGGTTGTGCTCAAGCGCGTCGCACATACGCGAAGCCGCACCGCTTTTGCCGCCTCGGCCGAAATCGCGCGCGGCAGCGCCTCGAGGGTCACGATTCGCGTGGCGCGTTCCCGCCCCGATGGCCGATAGCCCCGCGCCCCCCGGCCTCGAGTCACAATCAGCTTGAGAATACCCTGCTTACGGCCGGCAGCGATGCGCTCGAGTTCGCGGCGCACGACAAGCGCTTTGGGTACCTGGATCTTCAACCGCCGGCAGCTCCGGTAGAGACGGTCGAGGTGCAAGTCCAACAGCCGGATGCCGCGCCGCCGTACCCTCATGGTTTCAAACACGCCGTCGCCGTATTGCAGGCCCCGATCACGATAACTCAAGCTCGAGCAGCGTCGGCCATTGATCCAAACGCTCAAAGCCGGATTTCCAAGGCGCGCAGCAGTCCTTCGGCCTTCGCTCTTGTTTCAGCCAATTCTTGCGCCGGAACAGAGTCTGCGACAATGCCGGCGCCGGCGCGAAACCTGAGCGACGCACCGTTCGCGGTGATGGTGCGAATCAGAATATTGAGATCGCAACTGCCGTCGCGATTCAAGTAGCCCATCGACCCGGTGTAGGCACCCCGGCCGCAGCCTTCCAGCTCGGCGATGATTTGCATGCAGCGGATCTTCGGACAGCCGGTGATCGTGCCGCCCGGAAACAGCGCGCGGATTACGCCGATGGGCGATACGTCGCTTCGCAAGCGGCCGCTCACATTCGAGACGATGTGATGCACATGTGCGTAGGTCTCGACACTCATGTATTCATCGACGTGGACCGAGCCGCCGATGCACACGCGGCCCAAGTCATTGCGCTCCAAGTCGATCAGCATGACGTGTTCTGCGCGCTCTTTCTCATTGTCCAGCAGTGAGCGAATCAGCGCCTCATCATCCGCGGGCGTGGCGCCGCGCGGCCGGGTGCCGGCGATCGGACGCGTTGAAACGGCGCCTTCCCGCACCTGCACCAGCCGCTCCGGAGAGGAACTTAGCAGCGCAAAATCCTCGTGGCGGAGGATCGCCGCGAAGGGACTGGGGTTGGTGCTGCGCAGTCGCTTGTAGATTGCAACCGGGCTGAGCGGCCGCGACGCGCTCGCCTGCCATTGCCGCGAAAGATTGGTCTGGTACACATCGCCCGCGGCCGTGTATTCAAGAGCGCGGCGCACCGCCGCGAGAAACTTCGACGGATCTTCTTCGTCGATTTGGTATACCGCGCCGTGAGAAGGCGGCGCGGCGCGCAAATACTTAACGCGCTGTTCGAAATCATCCAGCATGGCTTCGCAGCCCGGTTCGGCGATGAGCCAACCCTCCCCCGTTGCGCGATCGCGCAACCACGCCGCGGGCGTGCGCAGTGCCAGCGCGACGATGGGATCTGAACTCGGCGGCAACGCCAGCCGCGACTCGATTTCCTCTGCCAGCTCGTAGCCGAGGTACAGCAGCCAACCGCCGGTGAATGGCAGGTGCGAGGCAGCAGCGGAGGATCCATCGGCCGGCGCATCGGCCGGCCGCAACGATGTCCACCAGTCCTCGAGGGCGCACAAGAACCCCTGATCTCCGGCATGAGGACCGGTCAATCGTCGGTCGGCATTGAGCAACAGCTGCTCGCCGGAGGCAAAGGGCAGAATATCGTAGCGGGCGCCGGGCCTCGCCGGCAGCGCAGAACCACTCTCGAGCAGTCCCGGATAGACCTCCGGAAACTGTTCGACGAGATCCAGCGGCTCAAATTCGGCGGAAAATGAGCGAACCGTTAGTGCCACCGAACCCGAACGAATTGGAAAGAGTGTAGGTGAGCGGCATTTGACGGGCGGTGTTCGGCACGTAATCAAGGTCGCAGCCCTCGCCCGGCTGGTGCAAGTTGATGGTGGGGGGCGCTACTTGATCGCGCAGCGCGAGCACGGAGAATATGGCCTCGACCGCGCCGGCAGCCCCCAGCAAGTGGCCGGTCATGGATTTCGTGGAGCTCACGGCCAGCTTATCCGCAGCCGCGCCGAACGCGCGGCGTATCGCCAGTGTTTCGGCGCGATCGCCGAGCCCGGTGGAGGTGGCGTGAGCGTTGACGTACTGCACTTGATCGGGATTCAACTGCGCATCGGTGAGCGCCTTGGACATGGCCTTGCGCGCACCCTCGCCGTCCTCGGGCGGCGCCGTGACATGGAAGGCATCACCGCTCATGCCGAAGCCGACGATTTCCGCGTAGATCTTCGCTCCCCGAGCCTTTGCATGCTCGTACTCTTCGAGCAGCATCGCGCCGGCGCCGTCTCCCATGACGAAACCATCGCGATCCTTATCCCAGGGGCGGCTCGCGCCTTGCGGATCATCGTTGCGTTGCGACAGCGCCTTCGCCTGTGCGAAGCCGCTCATGCCGGTGACGCACGTCGCCATCTCGGAACCGCCGGCCAGCATCGCGTCCGCCTCGCCGTATTGGATCAGGCGCATCGCCAATCCCAGCGCGTGGGTGGACGTGGTGCAGGCGGTGGCGACCGCCAAATTCGGTCCGGTGATCTTGAACGTGATCGACAAATGGCCGCTGACCAAATTGATGATGCTGGCCGGAATGAAGAACGGCGAGACTTTCTTCGGAGAGTTCGTCTCCAGATATTTATCGTAAGTCTGTTCGATCGACTCCAGGCCGCCCATGCCCGATCCCATCATGATGCCGATGCGATCCGAATTGGCCTCGGTCACTTGCAGTCCGGAATCGCGCATCGCCTGAATTCCGGCGACGACGCCGTACTGCATGAACGCGTCCATGCGGCGCGCGTCCTTGGCGCTCATGTAGGGTTCCAGCTCCAGCTTTCTAATTTCGCCGCCGAAGTGCGTTGAAAAGGTGGTGGTATCGAACCGCTCGATGGGTGCAATGCCGCTGCGCCCGCCCACGATGGAAGCCCACGCAGTCGCCACGTCGTTGCCGACCGGCGAGACGATTCCAAGACCCGTAATAACGACGCGTCGCTTGCTCAATATCGACACCTGGCTAGAATTTGAACAAAAGACGATGTGCGCAGGATCAACAGGGCTTCAGGCCTTGCCCTTGTGCGAATTGATATAGTCGATTGCCTGCTGCACGGTGGTGATCTTCTCGGCGTCCTCGTCCGGAATTTCCGTCTCGAATTCTTCCTCGAGCGCCATCACCAGTTCCACCGTGTCCAGCGAGTCGGCCCCCAAGTCATCGACGAACGAGGCGTCATTGGTGACTTCTTCTTCTTTCACGCCCAACTGTTCGGCCACGATCTTTTTAACCTGCTGCTCAACAGTACTCATCGTTATGGTGTCCTCTCGGAATTGCTATTCATGCGGTTTGTAGAACCCTTGCGACCAGCGGCATCGACCGGGCGCGTATTTTATGTGAACGCGGCGACGGCGGCTACCTTGACCGCACAATTGATTGCAGGCGTCCCAGGGATTGCTTGACAAAACAGGGGGACTGAGGGTGCCGGCGGGAGCTGGAAGCCGTCATGGCATGTACATCCCGCCGTTCACATGCAGCGTTTCGCCGGTGATATAGGCCCCGTCCGCCGAACACAAAAATGCCACCGCGGCGGCAATATCGGCCGGCTGGCCCAGTCTTCCCAAGGGGATTTGAGCGTTGAGCGCGGCATGCTGCGCCTCATTCAATGCGCGTGTCATGTCGGTGTCGATGAATCCGGGGGCAATCGCATTGGCCGTGATGCCGCGGGAGCCCACTTCGCGAGCCAGCGATTTGGTAAATCCGATGATTCCCGCCTTGGCGGCGGCATAATTCGCCTGTCCGGGATTCCCCGTCAGCCCCACCACCGAGGTAATGCTGACGATGCGGCCCTTGCGAGCCTTCATCATGCCGCGCAATACGGCCTTGGAAAGCCGGAACACGGAAGCCAGATTGGTTTGGATGACGGCGTCCCAGTCATCCTGCTTCATCCGCAGCAACAGGGTGTCGCGGGTGATGCCGGCATTGTTGCACAGGATGCCGACGGAACCTTCCTTGGCCTCGATATCGCCAATCAGCGCATCGATCGACTCCTGACTGATCACGTCGAGCACCGCGCCGCGTCCGCCGCGCGCCGCAAGAGTTTCCGTGATGCGAGCCGCTCCTTCAGGCGTGGTCGCCGTGCCGATGACCCGCGCGCCATCGCTGCAGAGCCGTTCGGCGATGGCCGCGCCTATGCCGCGCGAGGCGCCGGTCACCAATGCAATCTCTCCGTTCAACATCTTCATGCCACCGCGGCCAGCGCATCATCTAAATTTTGCGGATCTTCCAGCGCCAGCATTTTGAGATCCCGATTCTTGTCCACGCGCCGATTCAGCGCCGTCAATACCTTTCCCGGACCGCACTCGATGATTTGCGTCGCGCCCGCGGAAATCATGGTGCGCACGGTCGCCGCCCAGTAGACCGGCGTCGACAATTGTTTGACCAACCCGCTTCGTATATCAGCCGCACCGGAGTGTATCTTGCAATCGACGCCGTACACCTTCACCGCAGAGCGCTCTGCGAACGGTGTGCCGGCCAGCTTGATTCGCAGCTTTTCAGCCGCCGGCTGCATCAGAGAGCTGTGTGCGGGAACGCTCATGGGCAGCGCCATCGCGCGACGCGCTCCTTTCGCCGTCGCGATCTCGATGGCGCGAGCCACGGCGGTGGCAAGCCCCGCAATGACCACCTGTCCGGGCGCGTTGAAATTCACCGCTTCGACAATCTCGCCCTGCGCGGCCTCCTGGCAGGCCGCCTCGACGTCGGCATCTTCGAGTCCCAATATGGCGGCGATCCCGCCTTGACCGCTCGGCACCGCCTCCTGCATGAGCTCGCCGCGGTATTTCACGAGGTCCACGGCGGTCTTGAAGTCCAAATAGTCCGCGGCCACCAAAGCGCTGAACTCCCCCAGGCTATGACCCGCCATCATCGCCGGCGCCGCGCCGCCCCGCTCGCGCCACAGCCGATAGGTCGCGACGCCGGCCGTCAACATAGCCGGCTGGGTGCATTCAGTCGAATTCAGCAACTCGGCCGGACCTTCCTGGCAGCGCTGCCAAAGATCGTATCCCAACACGCCGCTCGCCTCGGCAAAGGTCGTTGTTATGACCGACGAGACTTTTGCCAAGCTGCTCATCATGCCGATGGACTGGGAAGCCTGGCCGGGAAATACAAAGACAAGCGACATGAACTGATAATCCTTAAGCCTTAGGAACGGTGGCGAATTATAGCGGTCCGCCACGACAGTGCAGCTCCTACCGAAAATCCGCACGCCGCGCCATACAAATGGGCATCGACAACCACCAGCGGCGCAGGATGCCCGCCCCACTGCTCCCACGCCACTTTGGCGCACAATCCCAAGGAAAGTATCCAGCGGTCCCAGGCGCGCGCCGCAAGATGTTTCGCCGCCCCTGCGGCCATGACGGTGTGCAGAACTCCCGACGCGCCCACGTACCAGCTGACACGCGGGCTCAGCCACCAAAGGCCGGAACTGATCGCCAACGCCCCGCTCAATACGATGGCACACCACTCGACCGCATCGTAGTCCTGAGCGAACAAGGACCAGACCAGCACCAAACCCAGTTCGTTCAGGATCAGGTGGTGAGCATCGAGGTGCACGATGTGGGCTGTAAGCAACCGCCACCAACCCCCTGCCGCAATAGCGCTGCGATCATAGCGCAATAAAGCGCTGACGCTGTCGCCCAGACCCAACACGGCACCCAACAGGAGCAATATCAGAAGCAACCAAATCCATCGGCCGCGATCCCACTGTAGTGCCGCAGCGATCTGTTCGAAGCCGGGTGCGGCATCACGAGGCATCGATGTTCTCTATTTTGCTATCATCCCAGGAATTTTCGAGGTCACTATGCGCAATCGCCACAGCGGTTTTACCTTAATTGAAATCATGGTCGTCGTTGTCATTCTCGCAGTGCTCGGCGCACTCGTGGTGCCCAATATCTTGGGCAAGGTCGATACCGCACGCATAACAGCTGCCAAGACCGATATCCGCTCGATTGGAACGGCCCTGGACCTCTATCGCCTGGACAATTTTAAATATCCGACCACCGAACAAGGCTTGCAGGCGCTGGTCAGGCAACCCGCGGACCCGACCATCACCAACTATCCCGCCCACGGCTATTTGACATCCATTCCCAAGGACCCGTGGGGCAACCCTTATCTTTATACCAGTCCGGGCGCGGACGGACGTGAATACGATATCACCTCCTACGGCCGCGATGGCAAACCCGGCGGCGAAGGTCCCGACGCCGACATCAGCAGTTTCTCGATCGAACCGAAATAGGCCTCGCTGCAGGCGATGGCGCAACATGCGCAGCAAAGGCTTTACTCTCGTCGAAATCCTGGTCGTGATCGTGATCATGGCCGTGGTCATTTCGATCACCGTATTGTCGGTGAGCTCAACGGGACGCGACAGCCAACTGGATGAGGAGAGCCGGCGCATCGAGGGACTGATCGGTCTGCTGCATGAACGTGCGCTATTGGAAGGCCGGGACTTTGGGCTGCGCATCGAGCCGGCGGCCTATGAATTCGTGGTCTACGATCCGCGCCGCGACCGCTGGATGATGCTCGATCAGGAGCGCGAATTTCGGCACCGTGATCTGCCGAAGGGCATCACATTTCAACTGCAGCTCGATTCGCACACGGTCGTGATAAAACCCATCGACAGGAATCTGGCCAGCGGCGATCAGCCCAATCCCCAACTTGCGATCGCCGCGAGCGGCGAAGGCACGCCGTTCCGGCTGACGCTGCAGCGGGATGCCACTCAGGCCAAGGCGTCGGTGGACGGCGATGCGCTCGGGAAAATCTCGCGCGAGAATTCCAACAAAGTGGAAAAGCGCAGTTGAATCATTCGCAGCGCGCCGGCGGCTTTACATTGGTCGAGGTATTGGTCGCGCTCATGATCGTGGCGGTGGGGCTGACTGCGCTCATGGTTGCCGTCAACGGTACAGCGCGCACCAGCGGGTTTTTGCGGGACAAGACGCTTGCCCAATGGATTGCGCTCAATCGCCTCGCGGAGGTGCGGCTCAACGTGGTCAAGTTTGGTCAGAACACCGATACCGGGGAACTCGATTTCGGCAATCGCAAGTGGCACTACGATACGCGCTACTTCGACACCAGCATTGCCAGCATGAAGCGCGTGGTGGTCCGGGTATACCTCGGTGATGCAAAAACCAAGGGCAACGCCATCGCTCAGGCGGTCGGATTCCTGGGCGGCTCGTTGGCCCCGCCGGGTTCCGTTATTGTCACCTGGACGGCGGGGACTTCCACTATGCCCCCACCGGGTACGCCCACAGCCCCGCCCGGCAACAATCCGCCCGGCAACAATCCACCAGGGATTGGTCCGGCGCCCATCCCGCCCGCTGTCCCGCCGCCCGCGCAATGAATCGGCCGTCCCCAAAATCGCGCGAGCGCAACGCGGGTTTCACCTTGGTCGAAATCTTGGTGGCGTTGCTGATCATGGCGATCATGGCGGCACTGGGCTATTCGACCTACCGAGCCGCGCGCGTCTCGGCCGAGCGCACCGAAGATTCGTTGAAGCGCTCGCGTGAGATCGAATTCGGCATGCGCGTCATGGCGTCGGACTTCGCGCAACTGGTGCCGCGACCGGTGCGCGATATCTTGGGACAAAACCGGCTTCCTGCCTTTCGCGGTACGCCGGGCGCCGGCAGCGTTACCGTCACCTCGGCCAGCTTGGGCGCAATCTCGACGTCGAGCTCGAATTCCGGCATGAGCTTCAATTCAGGCACATCGAGTCCCGGCATGACTTTCAATTCCGGATCCAGCTTCGGGTCCACCACCGACCCGAATGCCGTTTCCATGGTCGACCTGACGCGCGCCGGTTGGTCCAACACCGCCGGACAACAACGCAGCACCTTGCAAAGAGTCTCCTACGCGCTGGTCGGTGAAGTGCTCAAACGCAGCTACCAAATCAACCTGGACACCGTGCAAGGCAATAAACCCGTCGTGCAAGACCTGCTCACCGGTGTGAAGGGAGTCCAGCTTCGCTACCTGGATAGCAATCAAGCCTGGCAAAACCAATGGCCCGAAACCACCACCATCCAAGGCGGTCCCAACGCCACGGCCGACCTTCAATCGCGGCCGGTGGCGGTGGAAATCATTGTGCAGTTCAAGGATTGGGGACCCATCAGGCGCGTGATCGAGGTGTCCGGGTGAAGGGGTTTGGCGGCGGAAAAAAGCAGCGCGGAGTCGCGCTGATCATCGCGCTCATTCTCGTGGCTCTGGCCACCATTCTGGCCACGAAACTGAGCTTCGATGGATTTCTCGAACTACGCCGCACGACCGGCGTGCTGGCTGCGGAGCAGGCGCTGCAGTTCGGCTTGGGCGCCGAGGCGCTGGCCGCGGATGTGCTCATGCAGGATCTGCAGACCAATTCCCAGGCCACCACGTTGACGGGCCCCTGGGCGCAACCGACGCAGCCCTTGCCCATCACGCCGGACAGTAATCCGGAGGGCGAGCCCATCGGCAGCATGCAGGGCGCGTTGGAAGACATGCAGGGGCGCTTCAACTTGAACAGCCTGGCGCGCCTGGGTCCCGACGGTGTCACGGAGGATCCGGTGCCGTTGCAGATATTCCAGCGATTGCTGGCCTCGGTGGGGGTGGAGCCCAAGTGGGCGGGATTGGCGCGCGATTGGCTCGATCAAGACGATGTCGTGGGTAATCCGGACGGTGCGGAAGACTCGGTTTACACCTCGCAAACTCCTCCCTACCGCACCGGCAATTGGCCCATGATGTCGCCCACCGAATTGATGAATCTGCCGGGCTTCGGAGCCGACCGTTACCGCAAGATCGCTCCCTACGTCACAGCGCTGCCGGATGCCAGTACCAGAATCAACGTTTGCACCGCTCCCGCCCTGGTGCTGGAGAGCCTGGTGCAGGGCTTGAACGGCGAATGGTCAAACAATCCCGCCGTGCTGGCCAATGGCCGCAAGGAGGGCTGTTTCCCCGACGTGCCAACCTTCACCCAC
>DATHFB010000065.1:0-8360 GCA_035318305.1 Steroidobacteraceae bacterium
ACGGCCTTTCCTTGCAGGTATCCGGCTGCCGCGCCTGTCAAGATTGCCGTGGCCAGCGCGACAATCCAGTTTATCGAGGTGCCGGCGCCCAACAGGGCCGCAATGGTCGCGCCCGCCATTCCGGCAAACGCCAACAGCGAACCCACCGCCAGATCAACACCGGCGGTTAAGATCACGAAGGTCATGCCGACGGCGATGATGCCGTAGATCGATCCCTCCGTTAGGATATTGGTGAGGTTTCGCAGCGAGATGAAGCGCTGGTTCTGCGATGTGAAAAACACAATCAGCAGTACTAGAAACAGCGTCGTTCCGTATCGCCGCAGCCAGGCGATGACATCGCCGCGCATAGTGGCCTTACCCATGGGAAGGCTGGGGCGATGGCGCCGGCATCGGCGGATGCCCGATTGCCATGAGATCCATGAGGGCGGCTTCGTTCGCATCTGCCGCCGACACGACGCCGGTGACTCTGCCTTCTCGAAAGACCACGATGCGATCGCAGAGCGCCATCAGTTCCGGCAATTCCGACGAGATGACGATGACCGCCGTGGCGCGCGCGGCCATTTCGCAGAGAAGCTGGTGAACCTCCGCCTTGGCGCCGACATCGATGCCCCGGGTCGGCTCATCGACAATCAGGACTTTGGGGTTCAGCGCCATGCAGCGCGCCAGCAAAACCTTCTGCTGATTGCCGCCGGAAAGTGTGCCGATCGCCACGTGTGCATCGGCCATCTTGATGCCAAGCGCCAGACGGTAGTGCTCGACCATCTCGCTCTCGCGCCGCTCGTTGACGAACACTCGCCAAAACGCGAGCCGCTTGAGACTGGGCAGCGTCAGATTTCGGGAAACCGATTGCTCCAGGAAGCAGCCCTGCTGCTTGCGGTCTTCCGGCACCAGCGCCAAACCCGCTGCGATGGCCTCTGCCGGGTGCTGCAGCGGTGCGAGCTCGCGTCCGTTTAGATAAAGTACGCCGCGATCGCACCGGTCCGCACCGAAGAGAATCCGCGCCAGCTCGGTGCGGCCCGCGCCGACGAGTCCGGCAAATCCCAACACTTCCCCGGCGCGAACGTCCAGCGATACGTTGTCAAGCGGTGTCGCATGCCTTCCGGTAGGGTCGCGATCCGTGCCAATGCCGCTGACGGACATCACTGTGCTGCCGGCGGGCGCGGCATGCGGACGCTTCACGAATTCGACGTCGCGTCCGACCATGAGACGAACAAAATCATTCACGTCAGCGTCGCTGACGGCGCCGCGCGTCACGTAGCGGCCATCGCGCAACACGGTGAAGCTGTCGCAAATCTGCTTGACCTCTTGCAACCGGTGCGTGACGTAGATCAAGCTGACGCCGCGCGTCTTTAGCTTGCGGATGACGTCATGCAGCACATCGACCTCGCGGCTGCTGAGCGCGGCGGTGGGTTCGTCCATGATGATGAGCTTCGCGCTCTGCGTCATGGCGCGCGCAATTTCGATCATCTGCTGCTGAGCGACGCTCAGCCAGCGGACCTCCAGTTCAGGATCGACGTTGAGGTTGAGACTCAGGAGCATGGCACGCGCGTTGCTGCGCATGCGCTTCCAATCAATCACGCCATGGCGCGTGGGCTCGCGGCCGAGGTACAGATTCTCGGCCACCGACATGAACGGCAGTAAGTTGAACTCCTGGTAGATCGTCACCAATCCCAGCCGTTGGCGCGCGAGCGGCGTGTCGGCGGGATCGAGGATACGCTCATCAAAGAGGCATTCGCCAAGGTCCGCGGCCTGCGCGCCGGAGAGAATTTTCAGAAGCGTGGATTTGCCGGCGCCGTTCTCGCCGAGCAATGCGTGAACTTCGCCGCGCTGGACGATGAGCTGAACGCCGTCCAGGGCCTTGACGCCCGGGAATTGCTTGTGGACGTTGCGAACCTCGAGAACGGGACCGGGCATGCTCAATGAACTTCGCTGAAGCGCTCTGCCTCGGCGATATTGGCCTGAGTGATCAGGGCCGGCGTGATGCTGGCGCCGGGAATCGGTGTGTGCGCGCGGATTTTCGCCACCAACTGTTGCAGAGCCGTGCGGGCCTGGCGGGCAGGCGACTGCTCGACAGTCGCCGCCAGTTGTCCGTCGCGCACCCGCGCCAGCGCCTCGGGTGTGGCATTGAATCCGAGCACCTTCACGCCTGATATGCCGCTGGTGCGTAAGGCTTCGAGCGCACCCAAGGCCATATCGTCGTCTTCGCACAGAACGACCTCGGGGACTTGCGTCCCCAGAGAAGTCAGTATGTTCTGAGTGACGGTCAGCCCCTGCTCGCGCTGCCAGTTCGCCGACTGCTCCGCCACGATTTTGTATTGCGGTCCCGCTGACTTGAATGCGGCTTGAATCCCCTGCGTGCGGTCGATTGCGGAGCTCGATCCGGGCTGTCCCGAGATCAGCACGATGTGCGCGCCGTTTGGGAAATGCTCGATGACCCATTGCGCCATGATGCGTCCGCCGCCGACGTTGTCGGCACCGACATGCGGCACGCTGACGCTGGTATTGTCCACGCGGCGATCAAGCGTCACGATCGGAATTGCGGCCTTGAGCACGCTCTCGACCGCCGGCGCCAGTGCGTTCACATTGGTCGGCGCAAGAATGATGCCGCCGGCACCACTGGACATGGCGGCTTCGACATCGGCGGTTTGTTTGGCGGAATTCGACTGCCCATCCACGACGGACATCTCCACGTCGAGTTTTGCGGCTTCACTCTCCAGTTCACGCCGCACGGCAATGAAGAAAGGCTCGGATAGGTTGTGCAAGCTCGCAACGATGAGGGGCTTGTCGTGAGCCGATTTAGACGAACAACCCGCAACCGCCGCCAGGCACAGCATCAGGGCTGAGAAGATCAAGTGACCTCGTTTGATGCGGCGGTTCATGTTGACGCTTCGCGCTTTGGTTTGCGCAGCATCCACTCGTGCGCGGGGTCATTGTGGATGACCCAGGCGCGATGTGGGCCGGCCATCACGTTCAGATAATAAAGTTCATAGCCATGCGCCGCGCCGACCGGATGATAACCGCGCGGCACCAGCACGACGTCGCCGTCATGCACACACATCGTCTCGTCGAGATCGCGAGCATCCGTATAGACGCGTTGGAACGCAAAGCCCTGCGGCGGATTCATTCGATGGTAGTAGGTTTCCTCCAGCGCGGTTTCTCCGCCCGGCGTCGCGGTGTCGTGTTTGTGCGGAGGATAGCTCGACCAGTGGCCCCCCGGCGTGATGACCTCGACCAAGATCAGGCTGTCTGCGCTGCGCTCCTCCGGAAGCACGTTGCGGACATGGCGCGTGTTGGTCCCCGTGCCCCGCACGACCTTGGGCATGTCGCTCGAGCCGATCGCGCGCGGCGAGCGGCCCGGCTCCCCGGGCGCGGAGCAGACGGCCAGCTCGACCGCGTCGCGCGCGGTTACCCTGAACTGCGTGCCGGCCGGCGCATATACCGCACCGGGCGCGGCGTCATCGAACACGCTCGAGCGGCCGCCGATGCGCTCGAAGCGATGGGTCCCGATGCTGATGTCGGCCGTGCCTTTGAGCACCAGCAGACAGGTCTCGCGGCCCTTATCGCCGCCGGTTGCGTGCTGCCCAGGGGACAGGTGATGCACCCGAAATCCGACCCGCTGCCAGCCGGCGCTCTTGGGCGTGATGTCGAGCACGCAGCCGCGTGCATCGGGTACATGAGGTCGTACTAGGAGATTGGGCATCGCTACTCCGCCGTTCTCAATCCCGCTGCCAGCGCTTCGCGCCGCAGCGTTTTCAACCCGAGTTCCCCGTAACGCCGCGGGTCGGCGCTGGCGGGGTCCTGCTCCGCTTCGACGATGATCCATCCGCTGTAGCCGATCGCGGCGAGCGCCTGCATCACCTGCTTGAAGTCCAAGTCACCATCCCCCGGCACCGTGAACATGCCATCCAGCACGCCGTGCAGGAAGCTGCCGCCGGCGGTCTTGATGTTGCGAAACACCTGGCCGCGAATGTCCTTGCAGTGTACGTGCGCCACACGTTGCGGGTGCTCGCGGATCAGGGCAATGGGATCCACGCCCGCCAGTGCCGCGTGCCCGGTATCGACGGTCATCCCTACCGAGGGCCCGGTGGACTCGAGAAACCGTTCGATATCCTCGTTGGATTCAACCACCGTACCAAGATGGTGGTGATACGCGAAGCGCAGACCCTGGGCGGCCACGTAGTCGGCGACCTCGGTCAGTTTTGCGCCAAAGGGGCCCCAGCCTGAGCGATCCAAGCGCGGGGTCGCGGACAGCGGACGGGCGCGATCACCGTGAATTGCATTGCTGGTTTCGGCGTGGATGAACACACGGCAATTGAGCGCCTTCAGCAATTTAAGGTGTGATTGCAGAGCGGCAATTTCTTCGCGAGCCGAACGGGTCAGCAGGCTGGCGCTGTACCAACCACCTACCAGGGCCAGTTGGAATCGGGCGAGCAGGGCGGTCAAGCTTTCTGGATCGCGCGGAAATTTTCCGCCGAGTTCGATGCCGGTAAAGCCTATGTCGCGTGCCTCGGTGAACACGCGCTCGAGCGGCGTGTCGCCGCCGAGTTCGGGCATGTCGTCGTTGATCCAGGCGATGGGGCTGACACCGAAGCGAATACTCACGTTCAGTCCCCTGTTCGTTTCTTGAGCTGATCGACATACGCCTCTCTCGCGGCCCGCACCTCGGCGCGCACGGAGACTTCGGGGATGGCGACGTCCCACCAAGCACCTCCCGCTTCGGTCGTCGCCGCGGGGTCGGTTTCGATCACGATGACGTGGGTGCGGTCGGAGCGCTTAGCCCGTTTGAGCGCCTGTTCGAGTTCCGCGATGGTGGAGACCTTTTCAGCGATCGCTCCCAAGCTCGCCGCATGCGCCGCGAAGTCGATTTCCGCCGGAACTTTGAAGTGCGAGTCCGCCCACAGATTATTGAATGCCGCACCACCCGAGGCTCTTTGCAAGCGGTTGATGCAGGCAAAGCCCCGATTATCGAGCACGGTCACGATCAGCTTCTGCGCCAACATCACGGATGTCGCGAGCTCGGAATTCAACATCAAGTAACTGCCGTCTCCGAGCATCACATGGACATCGCGGTGAGGCTCCGCCATCTTCACGCCCAGTCCGCCCGCAATCTCATATCCCATGCACGAGTAGCCGTATTCGACGTGGTAGTCGCCGGTCCGGCGCGAGCGCCACAGCTTATGAAGCTCACCGGGCAAACCACCGGCGGCGCACACCACCACGGAATCTTCGCCCGCGCTTCGCCACACCGCGCCGATGACCTGGGCGTCGGATGGCAGCGCCGTCTCAGGTGCACGCGTGGCCTGCTCCCAAGCGGTATTCCATGTGGCGACGGCGGTGGACATGGTTCGAGCGCCTAGCGGCGCCCGCCAGCCCGCGAGGCGCTCGCTCAAGGATTGAAGCACTGCGCCGGCATCGCCGACCACGGAAACTGCGCCGTGTTTCGCGGCATCGTAGGCCGCGACATTGACCTGCACGAGCCGGTGACCCGGTGCGCTGAACAGCGCGCGCGATCCGGTGGTGAAATCCTGGAGTCGCGTGCCGATGCCCACCACCAGATCGGCGGCGGCGGCAGCGGCGTTGGCCGCGCTCGATCCCGTCACGCCGATGCTGCCGAGGTTGCCGGGATGATTCCACTTGAGCGCGCCTTTCCCGGCCTGGGTTTCAGCGATCGGCATATCGGTCGCCTCGGCAAATGCGGCAAGCGCCGCTTCCGCTCCACTGTAGAGGACGCCGCCTCCGCAGATCAGCAAGGGGAACTTTGCCGCCTTCAGCAAGCCGACCAGTTCATCGACTTCACGCGGGTCAGGTGGCTGCGCCCGGATGTTCCATATATGTTTGCGGAAAAACGCTTCCGGGAAGTCGAACGCCTCGGCCTGCACGTCCTGACAAAAGGCGAGAGTTACCGGTCCACAGGACGCCGGGTCCAGCAGCGTCGCCATGGCGCGCGGCAGGGCGGCGAGGAGCTGTTCGGGCCTGGAGATTCGATCGAAATGGCGGGACACCGGACGGAAGCAGTCGTTGGCCGAAACCGTGCCGTCGCTAAAATCTTCTGTCTGCTGCAGCACCGGATCGGGCGTGCGCGAGGCAAAAACATCGCCGGGCAGAAACAGCACGGGCAGGCGGTTCACGTAGGCCAGCGCAGCCGCCGTGACCATGTTGGTGGCGCCGGGTCCGATTGAACTGGTGCAAATCATGGCGCGCCGCCGCCGCATCTGTTTCGCAAAGGCGATGGCGGCGTGGGCCATGCCCTGCTCGCTGTGCGCACGATAGGTGGGCAGCACATCGCGAACGGCGTGCAGCGCTTCACCCAATCCCGCGACGTTGCCGTGGCCGAAGATGGCCCACACTCCCGTGAAATATCGGCTGTCACCGGCGGAATCTGCCACGTACTGGCTTGCCAGGTAGCGAACAGCAGCCTGGGCCGCGGTGAGTCTGACGGTATTCATGCCTTGGCCTCCGCACGTGCTTGCCGCCATGCGTTCACCAGCGCGGCCAGATTCACCGCCATTCGTTTCACGGCTGACTCGTCGCCGAGCTTGCCGCGAAACCAGTCGTGCGCGGCCTCCTCGAAGATCGTGCGCCCCACGGCGAATCCCTTGACGATTCCGTACGGGGCAGCGGCGGCGAACGATGCGGCCAGCTCGCTTCGCGGCGCCGATAAACCCAGCAACACAACGCCCCGGCAATAAGGATCATCTCGTGCAATCGTATGTTCAATATTTCTCCAAGTCGCCGAATTCGAGCTTGGCTCGAGCTTCCACCAGTCCGGCCGTACCCCGATCTCGTAAATACGGGAAATCGCGCGCGCCACCGTGTGCGTATCGACCGGCAAGCCTTTGGGAAGGATGACTTCCAGGAGTAATTCATGGCGGGTCTTGCGGCAGGCATCAAAGAGACGCTCGAGCTGCCGCTCCTGACGGCTGCGAAGATCGGCCTCGTCATCGGGGTGGTAGAGCACCAAGCATTTGACGACGTGATTCAAAGGCCATGTGAGCAGCTCGGTGGCGACGTCCGCAGAGCTTTCGAACTCGAGCGGACGCGACTTCGGCAGCTCGATGGGCCGACCCACCCAATACGGATGATTGGCCGACAATGCCAAGGCCTCGAAACCGTAACGCCCGTCGAGCAGCACGCCGAATCGAGCGTCGCCCTGTGCCACGGAGTCCAAGGCGCGCAGCCCCAGCGCCTTGAACTTCGAGATTTGTTCTTTGCCGGCGCCGGCTTCAGCGGCGAGATCCTCGAATTGGCTGCGGTGATCGAGAGCAAGCACCATCAAGTCATCATAGACCCGTGAGCGCGTGGTGGCCCAGTGTACATGCTCGAGCTGCGAATCCTCGCGCAGCCGAAACTTCGGCTCGCGCGCCGCGAGAAATATTTCGAGTTCCGGCCAGGTCGGCATGGCGGGCGCGCAGCCATGCCGTGAAACCACGATGGCTCCGCAGGCATTGCCGAGGCGGCAGCATTCCTCGATCGGTTGGTCGCGCAGCCAGCCTCGCAGATACCCTCCCATGAAGGCATCACCCGCGCCGAGTACGTTGTACACCTCGACGGGAAAGCCCGGAACGACGATGCCTTCTTCGATGTCATCCGGTACGCGATCCGGAAACGCCACGCATCCCTGCTCGCCGCGCTTGCACACCAGAGTTGCGGAAGTGAGCACACGTATGTTTTTCAAGGCGGCGACCGTTTCGGGAGCACCGCCCAGGATGCGGATTTCCTCTTCTGTCCCGACGATGAGATCGCACAGGGGCAACACACTCTGCAGCCGTTGCGTCACCGCTTCGTTTGCCACGAAGCGATCTTCGCCGAGATCCTTGGGCGCGAGCCCCCACAGCACGGGCCGATAATCAACATCGAAAACGACCCTGCCTCCCGCAGCCTTGACGTGCCTCGCCGCGCCCACACTGGCCGCAAATACGCCCGGCGTGGAGAGGTGCGTGCCGTTGATGAGTACGGCGCGCGCCGACTTGAGCCACGTGCCGTCAAGGTCCTGCTCGCACAGCGCCATATCGGCGCAGTTCTCGCGGTAGAAAATGAGCGGGAAGGTGTCGCGATCGCGGATACCCAGTACGACCAAGGCAGTCAGGCGCTGCGAATCGGCCAGAACGCCGCGAACATCGATACCTTCCCGGACGAGTTGTTCGCGGATGAAGCGCCCCATGTGATCGGCGCCGACGCGTGTCAGCAGACCGGCATTGAGTCCCAGTCGAGCGGCGGCCACGGCCGTGTTTGTCGGGCTTCCGCCGACATACTTGGCAAATGAGCCCATGTCTTCCAGCCTGCCGCCGATCTGCTCGCCGTACAGATCGACGCTCGAGCGTCCGACCGCGATCAAATCCAAAGCTGCGTCTGTTCCAGCC